>NZ_JBQCVF010000037.1:6471-15408 GCF_051962515.1 Neisseria sp. P0009.S007
TTAAACCGTCTGGATTTAATCCTGCCTGACGAAGCCGGTAAAACCGACTGGCGCGCTTTGGCCTACCGTTGGCACAGCGTGGGCAAAAAAGGCATTTTGGAAAGCCTGCCACGTCCGCATACGTTTCCTTTGAGCAGATTGGCGGCAGTCGGTTCGCAAACCGACAGGCTGAAACGCAATACCGAGCAATTTTTGGCAGGCCGTCCGGCAAATAATGTCTTGATGACCGGCGCACGCGGTACGGGCAAATCTTCCTTGGTTAAAGCGTTGTTACACGAATACGCCGAGCGCGGCCTGCGACTGATTGAGGTGGATAAAAGCGATTTGATCAGCTTACCGGCTTTGTTGACGCTGTTGTCTGAGCGTCCCGAGAAATTTATCGTTTTCTGCGATGATTTGTCGTTTGAAACCGGTGATGAGACCTATAAAGCCTTGAAAACTGCTTTAGACGGCGGACTGTCGCAACGTTGCACCAATGTTTTGGTTTATGCCACTTCCAACCGCCGTCATTTAATTCCTGAATACATGGATGAAAACGGCGGTACTACGGGCACTCGCGGCGAAATTCATCAGAAAGAGGCCGTCGAGGAGAAAATCTCCCTTTCCGACCGCTTCGGTTTGTGGCTGAGTTTTTATCCTTTCGATCAAAACGATTATTTGACCGCCGTAGCCAACTGGTTGGAAGATTTCAATGTTCCTTTTGATGACACGGCACGCCAAGCCGCGTTGCAATGGGCGCAAATGCGCGGCAGCCGTTCAGGCCGTTCGGCATGGCAGTTTGCCTGCGACTGGGCAGGTCGGTTGCCGGAAGAAAGAGTGCTGGATTAAGGCGAAAAAAGCAAAGGCCGTCTGAATATGGTTTCAGACGGCCTTTTTGTATTTTTATTTATCCATCAGCGCAAGCATGAAGACAACCATTGCTGGCGTTGGCGCGGATTGAGCAGATGGTAGAGGCGGTATTGGATTTCCATTTCATCTACCGCATAGTCCATGCTGGAGAGGTAGCGGTTTTCAACATAATCGCGGGCGGCGTTTGAGTCGAATGAGTCGCCGGAGAGGATTTTGATGATGGTTTGACGGCGGTTGCGGTCGGAGCGTACAGTTTTACGGTAGGCTTTATCGTTGATTTGTTTGAAATCGGTACGCAGGCGGCGCAGGGCGGCGTGTTGGTCGGCGGATAAATTGAGCTGTCGGATGTCGCAATTCGGGTGAAAGTCGTCCAAAGTGGCCAGAAACGGACCGGCATGTGCAGGCAGACTGGAACAGAGTAGGGCAAGTGCTAAGAAAATAAAAGTCGGATAGCGGGAAAGTGCAACAGACACGGTGTTTTCCTAATGTTTCATCAGGTTTGGAAATATAACCGATAAGCGTGTGAAAGGCAGTATCAATGCAGTTAACTTTTGTTAATGATGTTAGATTTTTTTGAATGTGTATGTAATCTAATAATTTATTTTCAAAGCCTTACTATGTGATTATAAGTTTCATTAATGTATATGAAATGTAAATTCACAAAAATGACGGCAGAGACGTTGTCGGCGGCATACAACATAGGGTTAAAAATGCGATAATGACAAAGGAACACACTTTAGGAGAATAAACATGACCGACTACCGTATTGCCCCTAGTATTTTGTCTGCCGATTTTGCCCGTTTGGGCGAAGAGGTTGCCGAAGTTATCCGCGCGGGTGCGGATTTGATTCATTTTGACGTGATGGACAATCATTATGTGCCGAATCTGACTTTCGGCCCTATGGTTTGTGCGGCTTTGAAACCGTATGCAACCGTGCCGGTCGATGTGCATTTGATGGTTGAGCCGGTGGACGATTTGATTCATGCGTTTGCCAAATCCGGTGCCAATATCATTACCTTTCATCCCGAAGCCAGCCGCCATGTCGACCGCAGCTTGGGTTTGATTAAAGAATACGGCTGTCAGGCAGGCTTGGTATTGAATCCTGCTACGCCGGTTAATATTCTGGAAAACGTTTTGGACAAACTGGATATGGTGTTGCTGATGTCGGTCAACCCGGGCTTTGGCGGGCAAAGCTTTATCCCGAATACGCTGGTGAAAATCCGCAAAGTGCGCGAGATGTTGGACGAGTATGAACGGCAAAGCGGCCGCCATATCGCATTGGAAGTCGATGGCGGCGTGAAGACAGACAATATTGCTGAAATTGCGGCGGCGGGTGCGGATACGTTTGTCGCCGGTTCGGCAATTTTTGGCAAACCGGATTACAAAGCCGTTATCGATGAAATGCGTCAACAGTTGGCGCAAGTCGGATAACTAAGCCGGGATATTCTTGTTTTTTCAAACTTTGAAATAGCAATATTGAATATTAAAGGCCGTCTGAAATGATTTTCAGACGGCCTTTTGTTTTAGCCTAAACCCTTACAGCGGCCATTTCAATGCAGGATTGCTTTCAATGACTGCTTTGAATTGGTTTTGAATACGCTCAATCGCTTCTTGCGTATCCGCTTCAAAACGCAATACCAAAATCGGCGTGGTATTGGAAGCACGCATCAGGCCGAAGCCGTCAGGGAATTCAACGCGCAAGCCGTCGATGGTGATGATTTCGGTCGCACCTTCAAACTTGGCATTGGCAGCCAGCTCTTCAATCACTTTGTGCCCGTTGCTGCCTTCCGGCAGGTCGATGTTGAGTTCCGGAGTAGAAATGCTTTGCGGTAGCTTGTTCAACACTTCGGACGGATTGTCGAAGGCAGACAGGATTTCCAAGAGGCGTGCGCCGGCATACATACCGTCATCGAAGCCGAACCAGCGTTCTTTAAAGAAAACGTGACCGCTCATTTCGCCGGCAACCAGTGCGCCGGTTTTTTTCATGGTGGATTTGATGAAGCTGTGGCCGGTTTTTTCCATCACAGGATCGCCGCCGTGTTCTTTAATCCAAGGTGCGAGCAGGCGGGTGGATTTGACGTCGAAAATCACTTTGGCTTTAGGATTGCGGCTCAACACGTCTTGCGCGAAAAGCATCAGTTGGCGGTCTGGATAGATGATGTTGCCGTCTTTGGTGACCACGCCCAAGCGGTCGGCATCGCCGTCAAATGCCAAGCCGATTTCAGCATTGCCGTTTTTGAGCTCGACGATGAGGTCTTGCAGGTTTTTCGGTTTGGACGGATCAGGGTGGTGATTAGGGAAATTGCCGTCCACTTCGCAGAAAAGTTCGGTCACTTCGTTGCCCAAACCTTTGTAGAGTTTGCCTGCAAATGCGCCGCCGACACCGTTGCCCGCGTCAATCACGATTTTCATCGGGCGTTTGATTTTGATGTGGCCGACGATGTTGTTGTGGTATTCGCCGGAGATGTCTTTTTCGGTTACGCTGCCTTGTTTGTCGGCGGCAACAAAACCGTCTTTCTCAACAATAGCTAAAAGTTCTTGAATGGCTTCGCCTGCGAGCGTGTCGCCGCCGAGCATCATTTTGAAACCGTTGTAATCGGGCGGATTGTGGCTGCCGGTAATCATCACGCCGCTGCCGCCGCATTCGTTGATGGCTGCGAAGTAAAGCATAGGAGTGGCAACCATGCCGACGTTGAGGACATCGATGCCGCTGTCTGTAAAACCGCGTTGAATTTGTGCCATCAGGCCGGGGCCGCTCAAACGGCCATCGCGGCCGAGTGCGATGCGGGTAATGCCTTTTTCGGAGGCTTTGGTGGCAATGGCTTTGCCGATTAAGTAGGCAGCTTCGTCAGTCAGAGTTTTACCGACGATGCCCCGGATGTCGTAGGCTTTGAAAATGTCGCGGGCGATATTTGCCATGTGGATTTCCTTTGAATTTAAGGGAAAATAATAGGCGTTATTCTAACACGGCTAAAAGGCCGTCTGAAGAATTCAGACGGCCTTTTGTCGTTACATCAAAGAACAGTGTTGCTTGGACGAATCAATTGTTGAAAGTGTTGCACTGGTTGATGTCGCCGCTTTCCAAACCGCGCTTGAGCCAAGTCATGCGTTCTTCGGACGAGCCATGAGTAAAGCTGTCGGGAACGACATAGCCCTGAGCCTGTTTCTGCAAGCGGTCATCACCGACGGATTCGGCAGCAAGCATGGCTTTTTGAATGTCTTCGGCTTTGAAGATGTTGTTGTTGACGGCGTAGTGTCCCCAAATACCGGCGAAACAGTCGGCCTGCAATTCGAGTTTGACGGAAAGGGCATTGGCCTCTTTCTTGCCGACTTGCTGTTGCATTTTGTGGACTTTAGGCAGAATGCCGAGCAGGTTTTGAACGTGATGGCCGACTTCATGGGCAATAACGTAGGCAAACGCAGCATCGCTGGCAGATTTGAGTTTGGTGCGCATGTCTTCGTAGAAACTCAAATCCAAATAAACTTTTTGGTCGCCCGGGCAGTAAAACGGACCCATGGCAGATTGGCCCGTACCGCAGGCGGTGGACGTGCCGCCTTCATACAACACCATGGTTGCCGGTGTATAGCGTTGGCCGTGTTGTTGGAAATATTTGCTCCATGCTTTTTCCGTATCGGCAAGGACGACGCGGGACAGTTCGTTCAACTCGGCTTCTTGTTGGCTGTCGAGTCGGGAAGCTTGCTGGGTAGGAATGCCCATCGAAGATGAGCCGCCAACCAAACCGCTCAAATCCACGCCGTAATATGCGCCGACCAAAACCACGATAATGCCGAGTATGCCCGGTGTTTTGCCGCCACCGCCGCCACTGCTTCCGCGGCGATCTTCGACGTTTTGGCTTTGTTCACGACCTTTCCAATCCATAATGCGTATCCTGTGTAGTTTTCATGCGGCGGATTATACTATGGAATGTCAAATGTGTTTGATCGAATTGTGAATATTGCTTGAGGCCGTCTGAAAATGCGACATCGGGAAAGTGAAAACGGCAGTATCTTTCAGACGGCCTTGGTGTTTGTTAGAATGAACAAACCTACTATTGGGAGATATAAGATGAAAGTCAGCAGTAAAGCTATTGTCAACGGCGAATTTGAAGACAAATACGGCAAGCGCGGCAGCCAGTTCAGCCCGAGCGGTATGCCTTCTTATTCGATTCCTTTTGAGATCAAAGATGCACCTGAAGGAACAAAATCGTTTGCCGTGGTGTTGGAAGACAAAGATGCCATTTCGGCATCGGGTTTCGTATGGACGCATTGGTTGATTTCGGATTTGAAACGTACTTCCGTGGCAGAAAATGAAAGTATTTCTGCAACAGATTTCACACAGGGTGCGAACACTTGGGCAAGCGCGTTGGGTAAATTTGAAATCGAAGAGGCCTCGTTTTACGGCGGTATGGCGCCACCGAACAACCGTCATCGTTATGAGTTGATTGTGTACGCGTTGGATACCGTTTTGGATTTGCCGCGCGGTTTCCGCTTTAATGAGTTGCATTTTGCCATGCAGGGCCATGTTTTGGATTCGGCATGCGTGGTCGGTACTTATGATGTGTGACGGTATGCGTCATTATTGAAAAAAGCCTGTCCGAGTTAAAAACGGACAGGCTGTTTTTATGAGAAATCAAATCAATTAAACCACTTCGGCTTTAGTGATGATGACAGGTTCGCTCGGTACGTCGTCGTGGTAACCGTGACGTTTGGTAGAAACGCCTTCGATGGCATCGACAACGTCAAAACCGTCAACGACTTTACCGAATACGGCATAGCCCCAGTCTTGGACAACGGTTTTGCCGTACAGCTCTTTAGAACGGAAGTTCAGGAAGGCGTTGTCGGCGGTGTTGATGAAGAATTGCGCGCTGGCAGAGTGAGGATCAGAAGTACGCGCCATAGCGATGGTGTATTTCTCGTTAGGTAAACCGTTGGACGCTTCGTTTTGAATCGGATCGCGGGTTTCTTTTTCGTTCATGTTTTCATCCATGCCGCCGCCTTGAATCATGAAGCCTTTGATAACACGGTGGAAGATTACGCCGTCGTAGAAGCCGTCTTTAACGTATTGCTCGAAGTTTTTAGCAGTAACGGGGGCTTTGTCGAAATCGAGTTCGATTTTGATGTCGCCTTTGTTGGTGTGCAGGATAATCATGGGTTTCCTTTCGTTAGAATCCGGTTTTGAATCATTCGTTAAATTGTGTCTGAACGACAAACTTCAAGGCCGTCTGAAAAATTTTCTTTCAGACGGCCTTGTTGTTTAGGTCGATGGTTTACATCAGTACAGCATAAGCCCACAGAGCAACCAATACTACGCAGAGGATGTTTAGCAATAAGCCGACATTCATCATTTCGCGTTGTTTGATTAAGCCTGTACCGAACACAATCGCGTTAGGCGGTGTGGCAACCGGCAACATGAAGGCACAAGATGCGCCGACACCGATGACGAATACCAAGACTTGTTCCGGCAGGCCCATTTGCGCGGCAATGCTGGCGAAAATAGGCACAAGCAGAGCGGCGGAAGCCGTGTTACTGGTGAACTCGGTCAGGAAGATGATGAAGGTGGCAACCACGAAAATCACCAGCAATGCAGGAGAATGGGAGAATGTGGAAGCAACTTGCTGACCCAGTGCTTCAGATGCACCGGAAGATTGCAGCAACGCGCTCAAGCTGATACCACCACCGAAGAGCATCAATACACCCCAGTCGGTATTGCGGGCAACTTCTTTCCATTGCGCCACGCCGAATACGACAACGGCAACGGCGGCAATCAGGGCGATAACGGTATCAGGGTTGGAAATGCCGAATGCAGCTTTGATTTTGGAGCTGAATACCCAAGCAACGGCAGCTGCCAAGAAAATCAACAGCGCGATAACGCGGTGCAAAGTCCAAGGGATAGATTCGGCTTTAACTTCCACGCGCTCGTTCAAATTAGGCTTGAGGATGACGTACATGGAGAACAGCATCAGCGGCAGAATCAACAGCATCATCGGCAGGCCGAGCTTCATCCAGCCGACGAAGTCCAAGTTCAGCGCTTTGGCGGCAATCATGTTCGGCGGAGAACCGACCACGGTACCTAAGCCGCCGATACTGGCGCAGTAGGCGATGCCGAGCAGAACGAAAACATAGGTTTTGCGTTCTTTTTCTTGATCGAGGTGGCTCATCATACCCATGGCCAAAGGCAGCATCATTGCGGCAGTCGCAGTGTTACTGATCCACATAGACAGGAAGGCGGTAACGGCAAACAGCATCAACACGGCAACTTTCATATTTCCGCGGGAGAGGCGCAACAGGCTGACGGCGATTTTACGGTCGAGACGCTGCATGTGCAGGGCGGTTGCAAGCGCGAAGCCGCCGAAGAAAATATAAATCGTCGGGTCGGAGAAACCTGCCATCGCTTTTTTGATGTCCATATCCGGGAAGCCGAGTACAACGGCAAGGATAGGGATCATCAGTGCGGTAACGGTAATGTGTACGGCTTCGGTAAACCAAAGTGCCGCAACGAAAATCAACAGCGCGATACCTTTGTTGGCATCAGGGCTATAAGGAAGTATGTAATAAATGCCGAAGCAGACGACGGCGGAGATGATGGTGGTCAGCAGGCCTTTAAAGTCGGTAATCGGCTTTTGTGCACTGAGCAGCTCGACGTTTTCCGGATGCTGGGTTTTGTCCTTTGCGTGCAGATCCATAGAATGTTCCTCTGAAGTTTGCTGGTTTTTCTTTTACGCTTGTGCCGGCCGTTTTCAGACGGCCTGACAACGACAGTATATTTGTAATTTAATGTAGTGTAAATAAATTGTAAATTATTTTTTAAAATAAAATAAAAAACGGACAAGCAGCAGGAAGGCTGTTTGTCCGTTCGATTAGGAAAGTGATTGGATTTTAAACATTTTGCGTCAGATTGTCTTGTTCCTTAAACAACAAGCCGCAAACGGCCAGACCTGCCGCCGCCAGCAAGGCTCCGGCAATGCCGATATTGGAAAGACCGAACCAGACGGTTACATAATGCCCCAAAAGTGCACCGCCGCCGATGCCGACATTGTACAAACCTGAATAAATCGAGTTGGCCACATCTGTCGCGTCGGAAGCAAACGTCAATACTTTTGAGACCATGCCCAAACTGACGATGACGATGGCCACGCCCCAAATAAACACCAGCGCGTACACCGCATAAGGGAAAGAGGCAAACGGCAGAAGCAGCAGAGCAGAGAGCAGGATGACCGCCACCGCGCCAAGCATAAACAGGCGTTGCGATTTGGCAAACCATTTGCCAAACAGATAAGAAGCGGCGAAGCCTGCCAAACCGTACAGGCTCAAAACGATGGTAACTTGTTCAGCCTTAAATCCGCCAACTTGCAACACAAAAGGCTCGATATAGCTGTATGCCGTGAAATGGGCTGTAATAATCAACACCGTCATGGCATAGAGCAACATCAGGTTGCGGCGTTTGAACAAACTCGGCAGGCTGCTTAAAGAACCGGTATTCTGGCTGGGTAAAGCAGGTAGGTTTTTGGCCAACACCAGCATTACGCCGGCGGCGCAGACCCCAATCAGCAGGAAGCTGAGCTGCCAGCCGAAGTATTGCCCAACCACTCGCCCCAGCGGAATACCCAATACCATCGCCAAAACCGTACCCGTACTGAGCAGGCCCAAAGCCTGATTGGTTTTGCCGGTGGGTGCAAGCCGTACCGCCAAAGAAGCCGTAATCGACCAAAAGACAGCGTGTGTCAGCGCAATACCAATACGGCTGATCAAGAGGATGTTGAAGTTCCAAGAAAAGAACGACAGCGCGTGGAATACGACGAATAATGCAAACAACGCCAGCAATAATTTGCGCCGTTCGATGTTTTTCGTCATCAGCATTAGCGGCAGAGACAGCAACGCCACAATCCACGCATACACCGTGATCATCATGCCTACTTCCGTTGCCTGCATTTTGAAGCTTTGGCCAATATCGCTCAAAAGCGCAATCGGAATGTATTCGGTGGTATTGAAAATAAACGCCCCCACCGCCAGAGCGCATACGCTAACCCATTGTTTGAATGTTGAAGTCATTATTATGTCCGTTTGATGAAGCAAAAGGCGTTATTGTAC
>NZ_JBQCVF010000038.1:0-5717 GCF_051962515.1 Neisseria sp. P0009.S007
CGCCATGCGGATACGTTGCGGTAGTGTTCGTCCGCTTTGTATTGCGTGTCGATGTAGCTGCGGAAATCGGCCATCAGTTGATAGAAGTCGCCGTATGGTTGCAACACGTCGTTGTAGCGGTTTGGCTCTTCCGGAGAGAAAGTGCCTTGGCTGATTTGGTTGACGACGCGGCGCAGGTCGCTGTCTCGCTCGATATAGCTCAACGGGTCGTAACCGTTGCGGCGGATTTCTTCGACTTGTTCTACGGTGTTACCGAAGATATAGCAGTTGTCCGCACCGACTTTTTCCAAAATCTCAACGTTCGCGCCGTCCAGTGTACCCATACAGATTGCGCCGTTGAGGGCAAATTTCATGTTGCTGGTACCGGATGCTTCTGTACCTGCCAGTGAGATTTGTTCGTGCAAATCGGCGGCAGGAATGATGATTTGGGCGAGGCTGACGCTGTAATTCGGGATGTAAACGACTTTAATCAGGTCACGGATACGGGTGTCGTTGTTGATGACTTTGGCAACGTCGTTAATCAGTCGGATGATTTTCTTCGCCATGTAATAGGCGGAAGCGGCTTTACCGGCAAAGATGAACACACGCGGCTGCCAATCGAAATCCGGGTTTTCCAGGATTTTGTTGTAACGGTCGACGATGTGCATCACGTTCAATGCTTGACGTTTGTACTCGTGGATACGTTTGATTTGGATGTCGAAAAGTGCATCGGTATTAACTTTGATACCCAGCTCGGTTTCGATGTATTTGGCAAGACGCTCTTTGGCGGCTTTTTTCACTTCGCCGAATTCTGCCTGTACGGAGGCATCGTCCACTTTGTCGTTGAGCTTGGTCAGGTTGTCCAAATGCAGACGCCAGTCTTCGTCGCCCAGATGTTTGTCCAAGAATTTGGTCAGGCCCGGGTTGGCGATGTTGATCCAGCGGCGCGGGGTGACGCCGTTGGTTACGTTGGTAAAGCGTTCTGGGAACACTTTGGCAAAGTCGGCAAAGATGGATGTGGTCATCAAATCGGAGTGGATTTTTGCCACGCCGTTGACTTTGTGCGAACCGATCACGGCAAGCCATGCCATGCGAACGCGACGGCCGTGGGTTTCGTCAATGATGGATACGCGGCGGACAAAGTCGTCGTCGAAGTTACCGATGGCACGCAAGGCATTGAGGAAGTAGGCGTTGATTTCAAAGATGATATCCAAGTGGCGCGGCAGCAGACGGCCCATCAGGTCAACCTGCCAAGTTTCCAAGGCTTCGCTCATCAATGTGTGGTTGGTGTAAGAGAAAATCTTACAGCACATATTCCATGCTTCAGTCCATGCAATGCCCTCTTCGTCAATCAGGATACGCATCAATTCTGGAATAGCGAGTACCGGATGGGTGTCGTTCAAGTGGATGGCGACTTCGTCCGCCAAAGTGCGGATACTTGGGAAACGGCATTTGTGGCGGGCAACGATGTCTTGAACGGAAGCGGAAACCAAGAAGTATTCTTGTTTCAAGCGCAATTCGCGGCCGGAATCGGTAGAGTCGTTCGGATACAGAACGCGTGAGATGTTTTCGTCGCTGTTTTGTGCGCGAACGGCAGAGGCATAGTCGCCTCGGTTGAAGTCGGCAAGGTCGAACAGGTTGCCTGCGTGTGCAGTCCACAAACGCAATGGGTTGGCACATTCGCCGCCATAGCCCGGAATGATTTCATCGTATGCCCAAGCAGAAATTTCTTCGCTTGGCTGCCATTCTTTTTTGTCGCCCAAGTTCAACACTTGACCACCGAAACGGACGGAATATTGTTTGTTCGGACGGGCAAACTGCCATGCCAAATCTTGGTCGAGCCACAAATCAGGTTTTTCAACTTGTTGGCCATCCACGATTTCTTGTTTGAACATACCGTATTGGTAACGGATGCCGTAGCCCATGGCCGGAATGCGCAGGGTTGCCAAAGAGTCGAGGAAGCAGGCGGCCAGACGGCCCAAACCGCCGTTACCCAAACCCGGATCTTCTTCTTGTTCGCAGACATCGGCAAATTCTTTGCCCAGTTGCTTAAAGGCTTCTTCAAATTCGGCGTAAACGCCTTCGTTAATCAGCGCGTTGACAAACGAACGGCCGAGCAGGAATTCCATAGACAGGTAATAAACCATGCGTTTGCTGTTATCAATGTGGGCGCGGCGTGTTTTGAGGAAATCTTCCGCAATCAGGTCACGCGCGGCAAGCATGGCGGCGTTGAGCCATTGGTGTGAAGTTGCCTCCTTCGGATCTACGCCCAAGATGAAAATCAGCTTGTAAACGATGGATTTACGGATGGTTTCGGCGTCCGGTTTAGGCATTACATAATCGTAACCGGAGATGGGGAGTTTTTTCTTAGCCATGGAAGCCTTTCTCTAGCGTGAGGCACTGGACAACGCGCCTGATGGTTTTATTAAAAACAACGAAACTCGGTTTTCAGACGGCCTGACAACGGCAACAGGCCGTCTGAAAGGAATGGTGCGTAGATTTGTTACAAACCAAGGAGATTATAGCGGAAAGATTCAAAAAAAGGATATATTTTTCTTTATAAAACATTTAATTAACAATTAAACCATTCATCATCTTATTGGCATTTTCAATTTATACCACTAAGCTACAAATCAGAAAATACTGACAAAATATCAAAGAGTTAATCAACCAATAGTTTAATTCTCATTTAATTTGTTTTATGTAAAATCCAAATCCCCATATGCTCAACAACACATTTCCCAGCCTCTTCGTAATTAAATTTCTCAGATGGTACGCAAGAAATTTCCCAATTGCCTTGAGGCAGGTTAAATAACTGACGACTACGTTTGGCATTGACCAACAGCAGCCATTCATCGTCCAAAACAACCTGAATCGCCTTACTGCCCCTGTTGTGCCAACAATATTCGGTCATCGGGCTGCTATCGGCATTGAGCCATTGCACACGCTCTTTTTCCCACCAGCAATCATCTGTCAGCAGCTTGATTTGGCTGCGTACGCGTATTAGCGCTTGAGTGTAATTTTGTAACTCATGAGGCTCATTTTGCCAATCCAACCATGTAATCGGATTATCTTGGCAGTAGCTGTTGTTGTTGCCTTGCTGACTGTTGCCGAACTCATCGCCCGCCAAAAGCATGGGCGTACCGTTGGATAAAAACAAGGAGGCAAGCAGCGCTTTGGAGGTGTATTCGCGGTTGAGCAAAACCTCTTCATCATCGGTTTCGCCTTCTACGCCGTGGTTGTAGCTGATGTTTTCATTATGCCCGTCGCGGTTGTTTTCGCCGTTGGCTTCGTTGTGTTTTTCGTTATAGCTGACCAAATCGCGCAGAGTGAAGCCGTCGTGTGCAGTGATGAAGTTAATGCTGGCGGACGGGTGGCGGCCGCTGTGGTTGAAAATATCGGACGACCCGGCCAAGCGTTCGGCAAATGCGCCCAAATTGCCGCTTTCCCATGACCAAAACGCGCGCATGTCATCGCGGAAACGGCCGTTCCATTCGGCAAAAGGTTGCGGGAAATTGCCCAAGTGATAGCCGCCCTCGCCGATGTCCCATGCTTCGACAATCAGCTTCAAACCGGCCAACACAGGATCTTGATACAGGACTTGGAAAAAACGGCCGTACGATTGGAAATCGGGTTCACGTCCCAATACGGTTCCTAAATCGAAACGAAAGCCGTCGATATGAAACTCTTCAGCCCAATAGCGCAGGCTGTCTGCCGCCCAACGGGTAACGTCGCACCGGACAATATTGAGCGTATTGCCGCAACCCGACCAGTTTTCATAATTGCCGTAAGGGGTGTGCCAATACCATAACGTGTTGTCGATACCGCGCTGACACAGCATCGGGCCTTTGTCGTCCTGCTCGGCCGTATGGTTGTACACGACATCCAAAATCACTTCCAAACCTGCCTGATGCAGGGCTTTGACCGCTTGTTTAAATTCCGCCGCCGCACGTTCGGGATTGTCGGCATAAGACGGCTCGACGGCAAAATGGGAATAAGTGTTGTAGCCCCAATAATTGCTCAAGCCCATCTGCTGAAGATGGTATTCATCCAGATGATAATGAATCGGCAGCAGCTCGACCGTCGTTACCCCCAATTCTTGCAAATAGGCTAAAACCCGTTTATCGCACAAGGCTTTATAAGTGCCTGCGTACTTCAAATCGGGGAATTGCTTGGTCAACCCTTTGACATGGGCTTCATAAATAACGGTTTTGCCCCACGGTATTTCCGGACGGCAATCTTTGGCCCAATTAAATCGGCTGCGTCCGACCACGACGCTTTTCGGCGCAACGGCGGCATTGTCGCGTTCATCTTCCGGCCTGAACCATGCCATTTCTTCGGCGGTACGGTAGCTTGGTTTGCCGTCAATTTTTTTGGAATACGGGTCAATCAGCAATTTGTTGGGATTAAAACATGAGCCGTATTCTGCGTTTTCACGTCCATACACGCGAAAACCGTATCGCTGCCCCGCCTTAACGTCCGGCACAAATCCGTAAAATACCGAACCGCGCCGCGAAGGCATCTCCAAACGGGTTTCTTTATCCTTATCAAACAGACACAATTCGACCTTTTCGGCATTGATGGAAAACAAAGTAAAATTTGCACCCTTACTTGTCAGGGTCGTGCCCATAGGATAAGGCTTGCCTTCCTCGATATGCCATGATTTGGCAGACATAGAATGATTCCTTGGTATGTATTTGGTTTCGTGTCCAATATAAGGCCGTCTGAAAATCTTTCAGACGGCCTTGAGTCATATTGATATCACTATCTTTTAATTTTCAGCTGATTGGGCAGGCATAATGCCCACCCTCAAAGTTGATTTACGCTTCTTCTTTGACTGCCGCCTGATACAGGTACACGGTTGCCAACGGCGGTACGGTAACAGACAAGGAATTTGGTTTGCCATGCGACCAAACTTCTTCTGTCTCCACCGTTGCGCCGGCAGAAACGCCGCTACCTTTGTAATGCAGGTCGTCTGAATTGAGGATTTCGCGGTATTCGCCGGCAGAGTTCACGCCGAAACGGTAGCCTTCGCGTACTACTGGCGTGAAGTTGCTAATAACGATAACGCGGTTGCCTTCGCGGTCGCGTCGCTCGAAAACGAATACGGAATTGTCGCCGTCATCTGCAACCAGCCACTCAAAGCCTTCAGGCCATTGGTCTAATTGGTAAAGCGGCGCAGTGTCTTTATAGACATGGTTCAACTCGCGCACAAAGTCTTGCACGCCTTTGTGCCAGCCGCCCTCTTGCTCCAGCAGGAACCAATCCAGTCCTTCGTTGTAGTTCCACTCGCGACCTTGTGCAAACTCGCTGCCCATAAACAAAAGTTTTTTGCCGGGGAAGCCGTACATAAAGCCGTAGTAGGCGCGCAGGTTGGCAAATTGTTGCCAGCAGTCGCCGGGCATCCGTCCGAGCAGCGAGCGTTTGCCGTGCACGACTTCATCGTGTGAAAGTGGCAGGACGAAGTTTTCGCTGTACTGGTACATCATGCCGAAGGTCATTTTGTTGTGGTGATATTTGCGGTTGATGGGGTCTTCCATCATGTAACGCAAGGTATCGTTCATCCAGCCCATATTCCATTTGAAGCTGAAGTTCAAACCTTCTTGACGGGTTACATTGGCGAATGAAGTAGACTCTTCAGCAATTTCAGTCGCAGCCGGAACTTCCTCTTTCAACATGGTGTTGGTATCGCGCAGGAAAGCGATGGCTTCAAGGTTTTCATGGCCGCCGTATTGGTT
>NZ_JBQCVF010000038.1:5817-15408 GCF_051962515.1 Neisseria sp. P0009.S007
ACTTCCTCTTTCAACATGGTGTTGGTATCGCGCAGGAAAGCGATGGCTTCAAGGTTTTCATGGCCGCCGTATTGGTTCGGAATCCACTCGCCATCTTTGCGCGAATAGTTGCGGTAAATCATCGAAGCCACCGCGTCAACGCGGATACCGTCAAAGCCAAAACGTTCTATCCAATACAAAGCATTGCCTTGCAGGAAGTTTTTCACTTCGTTTCTGCCGAAGTTGTAAATCAAAGTGTTCCAGTCTTGATGATAGCCTTCGCGCGGATCGGCGTGTTCATACAGCGCGGTGCCGTCGAATTTGGCAAGCCCGTGGTCATCGGTTGGGAAGTGTCCGACCACCCAGTCGAGGATAACGCTGATACCCTCGTCGTGCGCGGCTTTAATCAGGGCGCGCAATTCTTCCGGAGAACCGAAACGGCTGGTCGGCGCATACAAACCGGTTGCCTGATAGCCCCATGAGCCGTCAAACGGATATTCGGAAACAGGCAGAAATTCAATATGGGTAAAGCCCATGTCTTTGACGTATGCGACCAATTCTTTGGCAAGCTCTTCGTAAGTCAGCCAAAAGTTGTTTTCCGGATTGCGTTTCCACGAACCCAAATGCACTTCATATATGCTGATCGGCGCATCAATGGCGTTGGCACGGGCGCGGAAGGCCGGTTCTTCCACTTCGTCAGGCAAACCACGCACGATAGATGCCGTGGTCGGACGCAGTTCCGCACCGAAGGCATACGGGTCGGCTTTTTCGCGTACATTACCGTTGGCATCGCGGATTTCAAATTTGTATAGGGCATTGAGTTTGACAGCAGGGATGAAGATGTCCCAAATGCCGTTGTCACGGTGGAAACGCATCACATGGCGACGGCCGTCCCAGTTGTTGAACTCGCCGATGACGGAAACGCGTTGCGCATTTGGCGCCCATACGGCAAAGCGTACGCCCTTCACGCCGTCCAACTCGGCAAAATGCGCGCCTAAAGTCTCATAAGGACGCAGGTGTTTACCTTCGGCCAACAGCCAGGAATCCATGTCTTGCAACGCAGAACTGAAATGATAAGGGTCTTCTTCAATCACTGGCTCGGTGTCTTCGGTGTAACGGATACGTAAAGCGTAATCGGGCGCATCATCGGGCAAAACGGCCACAAAGAAACCGCGTTCATCAATTTTTTCAGACGGCACGATGAGTTCGCCGCTGCGGCGGTTCACGATATCCACGCTTACTGCGCCGGGAATCAAAACGCGCACTACTTCATCGCCCTCTGCAAGGCGGTGTCGTCCCAGATAAGCGAACACATCGCTATGGGTGGCAAGAAACAGGCTTTCGACCGTATCGCGCTCGATTTGGTCAAGTTCATGATAAGCCTTGATTTGGCTGTTTGTTTTCATGCGTACCTCGTCAATAATGGCAAGTTGGCCGCCCATGAGGCGGTGTTGTAGGAAATCTTCCAAAGAAACCGGCATTTTTTGCGCCCAGTTCGGATAGCCTTCGGTTACACCCGGGACATTCAGATTGTCGATGACGCCCAGTAGGTTTTCCAGTTGTACGGCGTAAAGCTTGCTGCGGCTCAATGCGCCGTATTTGTGCAAAGCCGCCAGCAAGGTTTCATCGGCTTTTGCCGGCATTTGTACGTCTGCACCCAGACAGCCGGTTTCTTTCAATTTGTCCAGCAAATCGGCTTTATCGTGTTCGCGCTCATCCAAGGCCGTCTGAAAAGCGGCTGCATCAGGCAAAGTACCGAGTTTGAACATCGTATCCAAATCTTTGCCTATCCAATAACCTGCCAAGGGTGCGACATCGTGGGTACTGATGACCGTAATCGCCTGCTCGGGGTATTCGTCAGGTAATTGAAAACCGTTCCAGCCCTTGCTGAAATACATCACTTTGTAGGAGAACACTTGATAGCGGTTGAGCAGATAACGCGCTTGATCGGGTACCGTCCCCAAATCCTCGCCGATAATGACGCAACGGTTGCGCTGGCTTTCCAATGCCAAAATGGCAAAAGTCACTTCGGCATCGTAATGCACATATGCGCCGAAATCTGCTGTTTTATCCTTTAAAACCCACCACAAACGACACAATGCCATCACATGGTCAATCCGCAACACGCCATACAGACGCATATTTTCGCGCAACAGATGGGCAAACTTTTCATAGCCCGTATGCTTCAACATCGACGGATTAAGCGGCGGCAAATCCCAATTCTGCCCTGTCGGCCCTAAAGGATCGGGCGGCGCACCGACCGATACGTCCATACAATAATCTTGGCGGTTTAACCAAGTATCCGCGCTACCTCGCGCCACGCCGACCGCTAAATCGCCGTAAATGCCGAGTTTGACACCGTATTCGGCAGCGGCTTGGTTAACTTCTTGCAATTGCTCCGCGCAAAGCCATTGCAGCCACATATAAAAACGGATTTCCCGCTCATGACTGCGCTCGAATTTTTCTACTGCTTCGCCATCAGGTTGATGAAATTCAGACGGCCATGACTGCCAACCCACTTGTCCAGGACGGCTGTAATACTGGTCCAAAGCCTCAAACAAACCGAAGCCCTGTAAGGCTTTGCCTTTTTCCATCACAAACGATTCAAATGCAGCACGCTCATTTTCCGCGGCTTCACAAGTATCTTGTTCAAATGCATTAAACGCCATTTGCAGCGCATCACGTTTGCATGCCCAAACCGCGGTATAAGTCACCGTTTCCGTGATACGCAAAGCAGCGATGCGCTGACGGATTTTCGGTTGCGCCAGCCAGTTTTTCAGTTGCTCGTTATAAGTAAACGCCCCGACTTTCTCTATATCCAAATAAATCGGATTGAGCCATTCGCGCGAAGAAGGGCTATACGGGCTGGCAAAGGCAGGCTTGCTGGTAAACAAGGCGTGCAAAGGGTTGATACCGACAAAATCCAGCTTTTTCTCTGCAGCATATTTCATCAGGTTCAGCAAATCGGTAAAGTCGCCTATGCCCCAGTTGCGCTCGGAACGCAGGCTGTACAAATGCATGGTCAAACCATTCATCCGTCCGCCATTGGCAAGCAGTTTGGGTTGATAAACCGATTCAGGCGCAACAATCAGGCGTACAAGGCGACATTTGCCGCCGGTCTCGGCCGACAAAGTGTAATAACCGCAAGCCAGTTGGGGCAGCTTAATCCAAAGCGTATCGTTGTCGCCCAGATACAAAGTCAAGGTCTGGCACTCATCCGCCTCATCAATCAATACGACCGCTTCCGCACCATGAAATTCAGACGGCATCTGTAAAGATTCTTCGCCATTTTCATGCGCAACCATCGTATTCAAATAAAGGCCATCTGAATCCGGTTTGCTTTTATCCAAAACAGCAACAATCGATTCCAAAACTTCCGTTTTGGTCACACGATAAGTGCCGTTGATGTCGTGATAACCTAAATCAATACCGGCCTGTACCGCCTGCTGCTCCAATGTTTCACTCATTGTATTCTGCCTGTTTTACCAATATCAGAATCTTAATACAGATTCTGCCGCACCGTGATATGTAATTCATTGTAGTATCAAACAAACCCCATATTTCCCCGCTTGATTTGACCTGAGCCAAAATTTCCTATTTATCTGTCTTGTAAAAACTTAAAGGCCGTCTGAAAAGGAAGGTTTCATTCCTTTTCAGACGGCCTTCATCATGCTTCAAGCCTGATTAGTGGTGGTGATGACCGTGCGGGCCATGTACGTGACCGTGGGCAATTTCTTCCTCAGTCGCATCGCGTACACCTTCAACGGTCGCTTTGAACAATACTTTCATACCGGCCAAAGGATGGTTGCCGTCTACTACGGCTTTACCGTCGGCAACATCGGTTACACGATAAATCAATACATCGCCTGTTTCCGGATCATCGGCTTCAAACATCATGCCGACTTCAACTTCAACAGGAAATACGCTTACATCTTCAATGCGCACCAACTCAGGATCTTGCTCGCCGAAAGCATCATCGGGCGACAAAGCCACTTCGACGGTATCGCCTACATTTTTGCCGTGCAACGCTTCTTCCACCAAAGGGAAAATACCGTCATAACCGCCATGCAAGTAAGCAATCGGCTCTTCGGTTTTGTCCAACAACTGGTTGTTTGCATCGTACATTTCATAATGCAGGGAAACTACGGAATTTTTAACAATAGACATCATGTCGTCCTTAATCAATATTTATAAAGTCAAGTTCAGGCTATTCTATCACAGCTGTAACTAAACAATCGGTTTACCTTAAACAAATACTTTTAGCAAACACAACAAAACCGAAAAAGTCCATATAAAAAACAAAATCGAATGATTCCAATCCATAAAAGTTGCTTTTTCACAACACAAAGTTGCTAAATTACAAAAATTTCCCTAAACGCAAAAACATTCCAAACCCTTAAAACCTATAACAAATAAAAATACACAACTCATTGAATACAATGTATTTTTAAAATCTTCATTAATAATGAATATTTTTAGATGATTTTTCGCGCGCCAATATGATTTACATTATTTTCACTATTTTCGTATTGATTTTAGCCGGCAAACGGTTACGCAACGTTGCATTGACCTATCCCGTGGGGCATAATATTGAAAAATTCAGCAATGAATTTCTACTGTATAGGCCGTCTGACGGCTATTTTTAGTTTAAATCGATTTAAAAAAGGTTCTTAAAAATGAAAAAATCTCTGTTCGCTGCTGCTTTGTTGTCTTTAGCTTTGGCCGCTTGTGGCGGTGCTGATAAAGCTGCTGAAACTGCTGCTTCTGCCGCTTCTGCTGCTTCCGAAGCCGCTGCTTCTGCTACTGAAGCTGCTGCATCTGCTACTGAAGCTACCGCTTCTGCTGCTACTGAAGCTGCTGCTTCTGCTACTGAAGCTGCTGCTTCTGCTACTGAAGCCGCTGCTTCTGCTGCTTCTGAAGCTGCTAAATAATATTCTTTTGAATATAAAAAAAGCAGGATACCATTGCGTATCCTGCTTTTTTACATTCCTTCATCTTCCCTTCCCAATATTTCCGTCTGACTGCCATGCACCTTCACGACCGTTTTGCTGAGTTTCTTTCCGCCTCTGAAATCATCGAAGCCACTCCGGCCTTGTTAAACGACCAACGCCGCCGCTTTGTTTCTTCGCCGGATATTGTCTTACAGCCGAACTCTGTCGAAAACGTGCAAAAAATCATGCGTTTCTGCTTTGAGAACCGTATCCGCGTCACCCCGCAGGGCGGCAATACCGGATTATGCGGCGCAACGGTAACCACCGAGGGAGTACTGCTCAACCTCTCCAAGCTCAACCGCATCCGCGATATCAATCTTGCCGACAACAGCATGACGGTTGAAGCCGGTGTGATTTTACAAAATGCTCAAAAGGCGGCAGCCGAAGCCGGACGACTGTTTCCACTCAGCCTTGCCAGCGAAGGCTCTTGTCAAATCGGCGGCAATATCGCCTGTAATGCCGGTGGTTTGAATGTCTTGCGTTACGGCAGCATGCGTGATTTGGTATTGGGTTTGGAAGTCGTTTTGCCAAACGGCGAACTGGTTTCCCACCTTCAGCCCCTACACAAAAACACAACCGGCTACGACTTGCGCCATCTTTTTATCGGCAGCGAAGGAACATTGGGCATCATTACCGCCGCCACACTCAAACTCTTTGCCCAGCCCAAAACCAAAGCAACCGCATGGGTAGGTTTAGACGATATTGAATCCGCCGTCTCGCTTTTGACTGCGGTGCAAGGCCATTTTGCCGAACGCTTGACCAGCTTCGAGCTGATCAGCCGCTTTGCCCTCGATTTATCTTCGGAATTCAGCCAACTCAAAAAGCCTGCCAATGCGCAATGGCATATTTTGATTGAACTTGCAGATTCCGTTCCCGATGCCGGACTGGATGAAAAACTTGCCGAATTTCTCTATCAAAACGGGTGGGAAAACAGTATCTTGGCGCAATCCGAGCAAGAGCGTTCCGACTTATGGACCTTACGTGAAAATATTTCCGCTTCCCAACGCAAACTCGGTACCAGCATCAAACACGACATCGCCGTCCCTATCGCCCAAGTGGCCGCCTTTGTCCGCCAATGCGCCCCTGCCTTGGAAATCCATTTCCCCGGCATACAAATTGTCTGCTTCGGACATTTAGGCGACGGCAGCCTACATTACAATACATTCCTGCCCAACGTATTGAGCAACGAAGCCTACCAATACGAAGACGCCGTCAATACCATTGTTTATGAAAACATCCTTGCCTGCCACGGTACGATTGCCGCAGAACACGGCGTAGGCATCATCAAAAAACATTGGCTGCCCCGCGTACGTACACAGGCCGAACTTGCTCTGATGCATGCCATCAAAAATCAACTTGACCCTTATGGCATCATGAATCCGGGCAAACTCCTGCCTTCTCTGGATTAAGTAATATAAAAAGGCCGTCTGAAACATTTCAGACGGCCTTTTATCTTATCCAAACTATTTCAATGCCGTTTTCCAATCCAATCCGCCCAACGACGGTACCTGTATCACTTCATTGGTATCCAAATTGACCGCTGTCAGCTCTCCGCCCCACAACGCGCCGGTATCCAAAGCAATGACCTGATCGGTATTAACGTAGCCCAATGACGACCAATGTCCAAACACGGTAATATAATCCAAATTCTGCCTATCAGGCGCTTTAAACCAAGGGCGCAGGTAAAGCGGCATTTTTTTCAAAGTGGATTTATATTCGTAATCCAATTCGCCTTTGTACGTCAGCGCACGCATACGGGTAAAGACGTTGATAATCATGCGTAGACGCTCATAGCCTGTCAAATCATCTGTCCACTCGGTCGGCTTGTTGCCGTACATTTTGCCAAAAAATTTCCTGTACTTTTTACCTTGCAATTCATCCTCAGCTTCACGGGCAAGGCTTTCGGCCTTATCAACCGACCATTGAGGCAAAATACCGGCATGCACCATCACATGCCTGTCGCCGCGCACCAAAAGCGGTTGATGACGCAGCCAGTCCAATAGGGATTGACTCTCGGGATGGGTCAAAATCGGCTCAACCGTATCGCTGCGCTTGAGCGTTCCTTCACCGCAACCGACGGCCAAAAGATGTAAATCATGATTGCCCAAAACCATTTGCACGCTGCTGTCATGCTCTTTGGCAAATTTCAGGGTTTCCAATGACTTTGGGCCGCGATTGACAATATCGCCGACCAGCCAAAGGGTGTCCGTACCATGATTAAAGCCGATTTTGGCAAGCAACAAAGTCAGCTCGTCAAAACAGCCTTGAATGTCTCCGATTGCGTAATGTGCCATTATTATTGTTTTCCGTTGTTATTCTTTTCAGACGGCCTCAAGCCCAGCCCAGGCCGTCTGAAAACATCAATTATGCATTTAAAACCAATACTGCCTCTGCTTCAACCTGAACGCCTTTAGGCAGGCTGGCCACGCCAACCGCCGCACGTGCAGGGAAAGGTTGTTCGATAAATTCAGCCATCACTTCATTGAACACGGCAAAGTTAGCCAAATCAGTCAAATAAGCATTGAGTTTGACGATATCATTTAAAGAACCGCCGGCTGCTTCGGCTACGGCTTGCAGGTTTTTAAATACTTGCACGGCTTCTGCCCGGAAGTCGCCATTGCCGACCACAGTCATCGTAGCCGGATCCAAAGGAATCTGACCGCTCATATAAACCGTATCGCCTGCGCGGACTGCTTGGCTGTATGCGCCAATCGCGGCAGGGGCTTTGTCGGTATGAATAATGGTTTTAGACATGATATTCTCCTCAAGTAGAAATGTCAGAAACAGGGGGAAGCTTCGAATTTTACTTTCAACAGAAATACGTTTCAATAAAAGCATTCAATTAATGCGTTTAGCCCGTCTTGTTCTTCCTCGATTTTAAACCTACAATCCCACACATTATTCATTTCAAAGCCGAAATTATTATGTTTTTTGTCTTATCCCCAGCCAAAAACCTCAACGAAAAAGACCCCTCCCCCGTCAGCAGCTTTACCCAGCCCGACCTTCTACCCGAAGCGGAAATCCTGATGCAGGAGTTGCGTCAGCTTGCCCCCCAACAAATCGCCGAGCTGATGCATGTTTCCGACAAAATCGCCCTGCTCAACGCCGAACGCAATGCCGCATGGCACACGCCGTTTACGCCTGAAAACGCCAAACAAGCCGTATTTATGTTCAACGGCGACGTCTATGAAGGCATTGCCGCCGATACGCTCAAACCGAAACAAATCGACTACCTGCAACAACACGTCCGTCTGCTCTCCGGCCTATACGGCGTACTGCGCCCGCTCGACTTGATGCAGCCCTACCGCTTGGAAATGGGCACAGCCTTTACCAACACGCGCGGCAAAAACCTCTACGAATTTTGGGGCGATAAAATCACCGACCTGCTCAACCAAACGCTGAAGCAGGCAGGCAGCGACGTTTTAATCAACCTCGCCTCACAAGAATATTTCAAATCCGTCAACACCAAAAAACTCAACGCACGCCTGATTACGCCGATTTTTAAAGACGAGAAAAACGGTAAATACAAAATCATCAGCTTCTACGCCAAGCGTGCGCGCGGTTTGATGGTGCGCTACGCGGCAGAACACGGCATTACCGAGCCTGAAATGCTCAAAAACTTCGACTACGAAGGCTATTCATTCAATGAAGCAGCTTCAAACGAAGCCGAATGGGTATTCATGCGTAAAGAACAATCTAAATAAAAACAGAATCCTAGATATTTTTTCTAAAATACCTCTTGGCAAAGGCCGTAAGTTCCATTAGTATTACGGCTTCAAGAACGGAAGCGTGGCAGAGCGGTTTAATGCAACGGTCTTGAAAACCGTCGAGGGTTGATAGCCCTCCGTGAGTTCGAATCTCACCGCTTCCGCCATTCTTGATATTTTTTATCCAGTAAAAATGAAATGCGAGACTTGATGATTCAAGTCTTTTTTTATTTTCAAATCCAAAGAATACCCAAGGGCCGTCTGAAACTTTCTATAACGCAGTTTCAGACGGCCTAAAACCTTTAAAACTCCCCCAAATCCCTAAAGTCCTACCCAGACATTTAGGAATTTGAGGGATTTTTGCCAAGGTCTCCGCTTTTCTAATCTTTGCCGTCAATGGTATCTGCCTACCCATCACCAATGCGGAATTTTTGCTCAACCATGTGGGGCTTTTCCTATGCCGACGCGATCGTGCATTTTGCCTCAGAGCCGTGTGCTGCCGTATCATTTGCGGTAGGGTTTGCTGCATATTCTGAGCTGTTGCCAAAGAGTACTGCCGTTGCTTTTATCTTGGAGAAGGTCGCGGTAAACGGCATTATGATGGGGTGTCATTCGATGATGGTGTGGTGGTAGGACAGGTCTTGAATGTGATATCGTTCTTCTTGGGTCAGTTGAGTGTCGCTCAGGGTAATCTTTCTTATAGGAAAGGCTGTATGCTGCTACATACCGAACTTTTCCGTTATGGAAAGTTTGCCCTTCAAATCCGAATCTGCTGGCCTCTATTTATCATTATTTAATCGCTACAAGGATATTTAAATGAAACGGGAAACCATTGCCCTGCATGCAGGCTATCAATCCGAACCAACTACCAAATCCGCTGCTGTCCCCATTTACCAAACCACTTCCTACACTTT
>NZ_JBQCVF010000039.1:0-5772 GCF_051962515.1 Neisseria sp. P0009.S007
GCGTAGCCGGATACTGCGTCAACCACGCCGTCTATGCGTTGGAAATAGGCTTCCAAGCCCCAGAAGCAGCCGCCGGCGAGGTAGATGGTGCGCGTATTCATGATTGCTGAATCCTTTTTCTGTGTGTCGGGTTTGTAAAATGTGTTTTTCAGACGGCCTATATCGGCATTCGGGTCGCGGATTAAAGCCAATGCCTGCGCTTCGTTGATGCTGCCTTTGACGATGCGCTGCACGTCGCCGTCTTTGCCGATTAATGCCCAAGAAGGGTAAACACTGATATTCAGGCTTTGGGCGATGGTGCCGCCGTTGTCGGTAACGACGGGCAGCTTAGGATAGTTCAAACCGGAATACCATTTTTGAAAGTCGCCGTCTTTTTTCTCGTGTAGAAAACCGGGCGAGGCAACGGTAATCAGGTTGGCAGAACCGAATTTTATATCTTGCGCCCATTTTTCGGTTTGTCCCAATTCGGACAAACACAAAGGACACCAACTTGCCCAAAATTTAATCAGGGTGGGTTTGTCTTTTTTTAGGAAAACACTGGCAGGGCGGTTGTCAGGGGTTTTTAATGAGGACAATGCCTGCGGTACGGTTGCGGCTTCGGTATCCATCATTTTGGATGAGCAGGCGCCAAGCGCAAGCAGGCAGCCGAACTTGGTGCAAAGTGAAAATAATGTGCGGGGATTCATCTCTATGTTTCCTGTATGGATGGTTTATCTTATTAGACGTTGGAAATGCCAAAACCTGACAACCTTGATTTTCAGACGACCTTGCCACGTAAAATACGCTACAATACTCCCTATTTCAAGTTTCTAAAATTAAAAGGAAAATTTAATGTTCAGCTTCTTCCGTCGCAAGAAAAAACAGGAAACTCCGGCTCCCGAGGAGGCTCAAGTTCAGGAAACCGCAGCAAAAATAGAATCTGAAGTTGCTCAAGTAGTTGAAAATATTAAAGAAGATGCCGAATCTTTAGCAGAAAGCGTCAAAGGGCATGTTGAATCAGTTGTCGAATCGGCTGTTGAAACTATCAGCGAAACCGTCGAGCAGGTTCGGGAAACTTTGACCGAAACGCCGTCTGAAACAGTTGAAAAAGTAGAAGAACACGTTGAAGCGGCAAAAGAAGCGGCTGTTGAAACCGCCAGCGAGACTGTTGAACAGGTAAAAGAAACCGTTGCCGAGATGCCGTCTGAAGCGGTCGAGGCTGCTGAAGAAGTGGCAGAACAGGCTGAGGCAGTCAGAGAAGAAGCTGTTGAAACCGTCAGCGAGGTTGTTGAGCAGGTAAAGGAAACCGTTGCCGAGATGCCGTCTGAAGCGGCCGAGGTTGCTGAAGAAGTAGCGGAACAAGCTGAAGCAGTCAAAGAAGAAGCTGTTGAGGCAGTTAGCGAGACTGTCGAGCAAGTTCAAGAAGCCGTTGTGGAAATACCGGTTGAAGCCCCTGCTCCGGCAGAAGAACACAAGCTCAGTTGGGCTGCGCGTTTGAAACAAGGCTTGACCAAATCACGCGACAAAATGGCAAAATCGTTGGCCGGCGTGTTCGGCGGCGGACAGATCGACGAGGACTTGTACGAAGAGCTGGAAACCGTGCTGATTACCAGCGATATGGGCATGGAAGCCACCGAATACTTGATGAAAGACGTGCGCGACCGTGTCAGCCTCAAAGGCCTCAAAGACGGCAACGAATTGCGCGGTGCGCTGAAAGATGCGCTGTACGACTTGATTAAGCCTCTGGAGAAACCTTTGGTCTTGCCGGAAACCAGGGAGCCTTTCGTGATTATGCTTGCCGGTATCAACGGCGCGGGTAAAACCACGTCTATCGGCAAACTCGCCAAATACTTCCAAGCGCAGGGTAAATCTGTGTTGCTGGCGGCAGGCGATACTTTCCGTGCCGCTGCGCGTGAGCAGCTTCAAGCTTGGGGCGAGCGCAACAATGTAACCGTGATTTCGCAAACCACAGGCGATTCCGCAGCCGTTTGCTTCGATGCCGTCCAAGCCGCGAAAGCGCGCGGGATCGACATCGTGCTGGCTGATACTGCCGGCCGTTTGCCTACGCAGCTTCATTTGATGGAAGAAATCAAAAAAGTGAAACGCGTGTTGCAAAAAGCCATGCCGGATGCGCCACATGAAATCATCGTTGTTTTGGATGCCAACATCGGTCAAAACGCCGTCAACCAAGTGAAAGCCTTCGACGAAGCGCTGGGTCTGACCGGACTTATCGTCACCAAGCTAGACGGTACGGCCAAAGGCGGTATCCTTGCCGCCCTTGCCTCCGACCGCCCTGTTCCTGTCCGCTACATCGGCGTAGGCGAAGGCATCGACGATTTGCGTCCGTTTAATGCCAAAGCGTTCGTGGATGCCCTATTGGATTAAACAGACAGGTTGAGGTTTGTAAACGCAGTTTGCGGGGGATTTCTGAGCCGTATTTTGAAAGGCTTCGCATTCGGTTGGTACAAAAGCCAAACAGGCTGTTAAAAAGGCCGTCTGAAACCTAAAATCAGGTTTCAGACGGCCTTTATTTATTTACGGGTTTAGTTTTTCCGTGCGGTAACAAACTTTGCCAGTTGGCGCAGGCGCAGGGCTTTGTCGCCGAATGGCTCGATCAGGGCAACGGCTTCTGCAATCAGCGTTTCTGCGTAAGTGCGCGCGGCCTGCAGGCCCATCAGTTTGACGTAGGTCGGTTTGTCGTTGTCCGAGTCTTTGCCGGCGGTTTTGCCCAAGGTGGCGGTATCGGCTTCGCAGTCCAATACATCGTCGATCACTTGGAAAGCCAAACCTAATTTGGCGGCGTAGCGGTCTAAGGTTTGGATTTGAGCCGGTGTTAAGTCTGGGCAGGAAAGTGCGCCTAAGGCCACGGCCGCGCGGATGAGTGCGCCGGTTTTGAGGCTGTGCATCTGTTCCAATTCGGCCTGATTCATGGCTTTGCCGACATTGGCAAGGTCGATAGCTTGTCCGCCCGCCATGCCGAGGCTGCCGGATGCCTGGGCCAGCGTGGACAACATGGCAAGCTGACGTTCGGCAGGCAGGCCTGTCGGACGGCTCAGTACATCAAAGGCTTGGGTTTGCAACGCATCGCCGACCAAAAGGGCGGTTGCTTCATCGTATTGCACATGGCAGGTCGGTTTGCCGCGGCGCAGACTGTCGTTGTCCATCGCCGGCATATCGTCGTGAACCAACGAATAGACGTGTACCATTTCGATGGCCGCCATCGCCTGCTCGACGGCATTTTGGTTTGCTTCGCCCAATTCGGACGCGGCAAGCACCAAGAGTGGACGCAGCCGTTTGCCGCCGCCGAGGGTAACGTAACGCATGGCTTCGTGCAGCGTGTGCGGAACTTGGCTTTCAGACGGCAAGAAATGCGCCAGCAGCAATTCGGTTTGCGCTTGGGCTTTTTGTTGCCATGTTTTGAGTTCATTCGCCGGGTTCAAGGTTCAACTCCTTCAGTTCGCCGGCATCCAAGACTTGCAGTTTCTGCTCGACTTCCGCCAATTTGGTTTGGCAGTATCTGACCAATTCGTTGCCTTCCTGATAGGCAGCCAGGGCGTCTTCCAGCGGCATTTCGCTGCTTTGCATGGCCTGGGTCAGGGTTTCGAGGCGGGATAAGGCTTCTTCAAAGGATTGGGGGGCGTTTTTTTTCATGGTTTGAAATGATGGGCAGAAAGGGGGAATTGTAGCATTTTTAGATGATGAAGGCCGTCTGAACAGGGATGAAAACGAAATCAAAGATTTCTGTTTCTTTGTTCAGACGGCCTTTTTTCAAACGAAATAACGTTATCAACCCGGTAAAACGGCTTTTTGATAGTTGAGCGCGATAAACTGCTTCTCGGCATCCAATTCAGTGATTTTGAACAATGCCTGCGATTTGGGCAGCGCGTCAAACGGAATACCGGTCGCGCGCGTTACCAGCGGCAGGCCTTCAATGCGGACGAGGTCTTCTTTGAGGATGGTGGCCGTCAGCTCGCTCGTGCCTTGCTGCTGCAGATAGACGAGGCTCCAGTAGGCTTCCATTTGGCGTTGGAAGTCGGCGTAGGCTGTATAGGCGGCATCAAAGTCGCGCAGCGCGGCGAAAAGCTCGGCATCGCTGTTTTGATACAGTGGCTCGGCAGAGTCGTCGATCAGGCTGATCAGCTGCTTTTGGTTGATGTAGTCGGCGGCGCGGCGCAGAGGCGAGGTAAACCAGCCATAATGCTGCACGCCCATGCCGATGTGCGGCTCGGATTTGGTGCTCATGCGCACTTTGCCTGCCGGTTGGACGCGGAAAAGGCCGGGCAGCTCGTTTTCGTCCAGCATTTGCGCCCAAGTGCTGTTGGCAAGAATCATCATCTCGCTGACCAGCGTATCGATGGGCGAACCGCGTTCGCGGCGGACGACGGATACGTTGCCTTCCTCATCCAATTCGATGCTGTAATCGTATTGCGGCGCGCGGTCGGGCTCGTATTTGCCGCGCGCTTTTTGCAGGGCGATGGCGAATTGATAGAACCAAATCAGGTCTTGATGGTGGGCAAACATCATTTCGCCGGCTTCGTCCAAGCCGGTTTCGGCGTTGAAATGCGGTTCGATGGCTTGAATGCGCAGGTTTTCGGCGATGTTGACGGCTTCGATTTTGCAGGTTGGCGCGCCGACGTTGAACTCGCCGTCCACATCAAAATAAATGCTGACGGCAGGGCGGTACGCGCCCGCATCAAGGCTGAACGCGGCAATCCAGTTTTCGGGCAGCATGGTGATTTTGCCGCCGGGGAAATAAACCGTGCTTAAGCGTTCCATGATGTTTTTTTCCATTTTGTCGCCTTGTTTAATGGCAAGCGACGGCGCGGCAATGTGGATGCCGACGCGTTTCATGCCATTGCCCAAGTCGGTCAGGCTCAAAGCATCGTCCACTTCGGTAGTCGATTCGTCGTCAATGGAAAAGGCGGTAACGTCGGCTTTGGGCAAGTCGGGCATTTCAGGAAGCGGAAGGTCGGGGAAGCCTGTTCCTTTGGGGAAGTATTTGATTTCAAACCCGTCTTGCAGGTATTGGGGAATGGACGTAATGCCGCCTGTCTTTTTCGCCAGTTCGTAGGCAGAGATTTTCAGCGCGTCGGCGGCTTTGGTAAAGGCTTTGTAAGTCAGCGACTGCTTGTCGGGCGCGTGCAGGATGGTTTTCAAATCTGCCGCGATTTCAGACGGCATCTCGCCGCGTTTCAAGGCTTCCGCCCAAGCGTCGATTTGCGCGTCTTGCTGTTTTTTGCGTTCGATGGCGGCAAGCGCTTGTTTCAAAGTTTCTTCAGGCGCGGCTTTGAACACGCCTTTGGCTTTTTTATAGAAATACATCGGCGCGGCGTACAGCGCAATCAAAGTTGCCGCCAGCTCGGTTTTGGTCGGTGCATGGCCGAAATATTCTTCGGCAATCGCCTCAGCGGTAAATTCCTCTTCGCCGCATACTTCCCACAATAAATCGGTATCGATGTCCGCCGCCTGCGCCTGCGCGTTCTCTAAAAACGCCGCCATATCGCCGTCAAACTCGGCAAAGACATTATTTGCCTTCACTTTGGTGCGTTTGCCGTGTTGGGTATCGACTTGGTAGGTGGCGTCGTTTTTTTGGACGATGGAGGCAACTTTGAATTGGCCGGACTCTTCGTAAAAGATATTCATTTTTTTAGGATTTTATGATTTGTAGGAAACGCGTGATTTTAGCAGATTTGCACAAGAAAGGCCGTCTGAAAAACATACTTTCAGACGGCCTGTTCAAACGGCGGATGATTAATACTGATATGCCGCCAGTTTGCGTTTGATTTCAGGCAG
>NZ_JBQCVF010000039.1:5872-15353 GCF_051962515.1 Neisseria sp. P0009.S007
CATACTTTCAGACGGCCTGTTCAAACGGCGGATGATTAATACTGATATGCCGCCAGTTTGCGTTTGATTTCAGGCAGGGCGGCGCGTGCGGCTTGTTCGCCCAATTGGATGGCGCGTTGTTTTTGGTCGAAACCGCCAATCGAGCCCAGCTCCAAAACCTGCGGTTTGATGACCACATTGGCTTGGCCCAATTCTTGGTGTAAGGCGGTTTGGCTCATCACGTTGAAGGTTTGGTCAAGATAGGAGAACATACCTTGGCTGACATTTTTGGCCGGACGGGCGGAAATATCGACGGCAATGATGAAGTTTGCCCCCAGTTTTTTCGCCGCGCTGACTGGTACGGGCTGCGACAGGCCGCCGTCCACATATTTGCGACTGCCGATAACGACAGGTTGGAACACGTTCGGAATCGAAGCAGAAGCGCGGACGGCCTGTCCGGCATTGCCTACGTTGAATACCACCGGTTTGCCGCTTTCAAAATCGGTCGCAACGGCGGCAAATTTGATGGGGAACTGCTGCATCGGGCGGTTGCCGACTTTGCGGTTGATGTAGTTTTGCAGTTTTTCGCCTTTGATGAAGCCGCTGGTGGACAAGGTCAAATCCACCAAATCGGTTTTACCCAAAATTTCCGCTTCCAATTCGAGGCGGTCGGGCGACATTCCCGAAGCGTACATACTGCCGACAATCGAGCCGGCAGATGTACCAGTAACGATTTTGACCGGAATATTGTTTTCTTTCAAAACCTTAATAATCCCGATATGGGCAAAGCCTTTGGACGCGCCGCCGCCCAAAGCCAGCGCAACCGTGGCTTTCGGTTTGGGTGCAGTATGCGAAACCGTATTTTGACCCTGCGTAGAAGGTTTGGATTGCGGCGCGTTGCCGCTCGGACAGGCAGCCAATACCAAGACGGACGAAGCGGCTAAAAACGTTTTGAATGTGGAAAAAAGTTTATTCATGTTCAGACAGCCTTTAATATGTCGAAGGGGTTATTTTACTCTGAAATTAAGTCGAAAGGCCGTCTGAAATCAAGTTTCAGACGGCCTTTTAAATCCAGCTCAAGCCAATTCGAGCTGTTTTTCCAAACTCTCGACCAGTTGGTCGTCCAAATTCAAAGCTTGGGACAAACGGCTCAGGAACACAATTTCCTTGCGCGACAAGTCCGCGCAGACCAATCGGGCCGCCAGATAAGTTTCGGCTGCCAAAGCCTCGTCATTGCCGACCGAAGCGGCAATTTGCTCGATGGAGGCCGGTTGCGCATATTCCGCCTGCAACCATGCCGCCGTTTCCGCATCGCTGCCGCTTTCACGCTCAATGGCCGCGCGTTCCGCATCGTCAATCAGGCCGTCTGAAGCCGCCGCCGCAATCATCGTTTGCAAAATCACACGGCTGTGGTTTTCACCAATCAGGCCGGCAGGTTGGAACGCACTTTGCGGCAATTCGTCCTGCTGGCGGTTTTGTTTCCAGTTTTGATAGCCTTTATAAGCCAGAAAACCCAAAGCGGCAACCGAGCCGGCCTTGACCAGCTTCTTTGCGTTTTTCTTTTTCAACAGCATCGATGCCAAAGCACCCGTCAGCGCGCCACCGCCGAAAGAATTGAGCGGGCTGTCCGCCACCGCTTTGCCGCCTTTTTGAGCCGCACCCAAAACCTGATTGAGCAACTGACTGAAATCCATAAAAAAATCTCCTGAAAACCAATACATTGCAAATATAGAGTAGAAACACCCAAAAACCAAGCCAAAGAAAGTTAAAAGGTGCAAACAAGTTTTCAGACGGCCATAGCCGACTTTCGGTACAATCACACCATTCCAAACAATAAACTCCATCATGACCGATACCGCCCAAATTATTACCAGCTATGGCCGCCGCTATATTGTCCGCACCCCCGACGGCCAAACATATAACGCCACCACCCGCAAAAAACGCGTCGATTTCGCCTGTGGCGACCAAGTCCGCATCAGCCCCATCAACGGCGAACAAGTCGTGATTGAAGACTACCTCCCGCGCGAAAGCCTGCTCTACCGCCAAGACGCATGGAAAACCAAACTGATTGCCGCCAACGTTACCCAACTGCTCATCGTAACCGCCGCCAGCCCCTCACCCAGCGAAGCCCTGTTACAACGCGCCCTCCTCGCAGCCGAAGCGGCCGGCATTAACGCCGTCATCGTCCTCAATAAAGCCGACCTCCCCAAAACCGCCCAATGGCGCGAGAAACTCAAATTCTACGAAACCCTCGGCTACCCCGTGGTCGAAACCAACGCATTGGAAAACGCCGACATCCTGCGTCCCATTTTAGAAGGGCAAACCAACATCCTGCTCGGACAAAGCGGCATGGGCAAGTCCACCCTGACCAACTCCCTACTCGGCAACCAAGCCGCCCGAACCGGCGACATTTCCACCGCGCTCGATTCCGGCAAACACACCACCACCCACGCCCAACTGTACGATTTAGACGCAGAAACCCGACTCATCGATTCCCCCGGCCTGCAAGAATTCGGCCTGCACCATCTCCAAGCTGCCGATTTATTACAATACTTCCCCGACCTGCGCCACCTTATCGGCCAGTGCCGTTTCCACAACTGCACCCACCGCGCTGAACCCGGCTGCGCCGTCAAAGCCGCTGCCGAATCAGGCGAAGCCAAACCCGAGCGCATCGAATTTCTGCAACGCGTTACCGACGAATTATTGAGATAAAGATTGAACGGAAACTAAGCGTTTGGATAAATAAAAAGGCCGTCTGAAACTTTCAGACGGCCTTTTTTTAAAGAATAACCAAATTTACCTTTCAACCGGCATTGCTGCCTTAGCGGGAAAGAGAAGGTGCTTTTCGTGGCGGATTGATCATGAGAAGAACGGCTTCTTCAATTTGTTTGTCCCCCCGATCATGGAGTTCTACCGGAAACTTCAGACGCAACACTGTAATAATAGCGCCAACCGATAAGCCTGCATCATTAAGCAACTCAATTTCTTTAAGTACCGGAGCGGAAAGGTTTAACATGGTTTCTCCTTATGGTTTGGCTAAGGCTTAGCCCACTTTATCCCCGGGTTGCGCGCCTGCGTCAACGTCGAGGAGCTTCAGTTTGCCCTCTGCCGTGGCGGCTGAAAGGATCATGCCTTCGGATACGCCGAATTTTGCCATTTTGCGCGGGGCGAAGTTGGCGACGGCGATGACCATGCGGCCGTTCAATTCGGCGGGGTTGGGATAAGATGCGGCGATGCCGGAGAAGATGATGCGTTTTTCAAAACCGAAATCGAGGTCGAATTTTAGGAGTTTGGTGCTGCCTTCAACGGCTTCGCAGTTCAATACTTTGGCGACGCGCATGTCGATTTTCATAAAGTCGTCAAAGCTCGCTTGTTCGGCGACTTTTTCGTATTTGCTTTCTTCGGCGGCAGGCGCGGCTGCGGAGGCGATGCTTTGTTTGTTGGCTTCGATTAAATCGTCCACTTGTTTTTGCTCCACTCGTTGCATTAAATGTTCGTATTTGTTGATGGCGTGTTCGCCCAAGGTTTCGCGTGTATTTGCCCAAGTGATGGCTTCTAAATTCAGGAATTTGGCGGCATTTTCGGCCACTTTCGGCAATACGGGGGCGAGGTAGGCGGTCAACATGGTAAAGGCGTTGATGAGCTCGCTGCATACTTCGTGCAGGCGTTCCTCTTGGCCTTCTTGTTTCGCCAGTTCCCACGGTTTGTTGGCATCAACGTATTCGTTGACAATGTCTGCCAAGGCCATGATGTCGCGCAGGGCTTTGGCGTATTCGCGGCTTTCGTAGCATTCGGCAATGGCTTCGCTTTGCGCAGTCAGTTTTGCCAGCAATTCGCTGTCGGCAACATCTTTCAGACGGCCTTCAAAGCGTTTGGCGATGAAACCTGATGCGCGGGCGGCGATGTTGACGTATTTGCCGACGAGGTCGCTGTTGACGCGGCTGATGAAGTCTTGCAGGTTCAAATCGATGTCTTCGATTTTGCTGTTGAGTTTGGCGGCGATGTAGTAGCGCATCCACTCGGGGTTCAGGCCTTGTTCCAGATAGGATTTGGCGGTGATGAAGGTGCCGCGCGATTTGGACATTTTTTGTCCGTCGACGGTCAAAAAGCCGTGTGCGTACACGCCGGTCGGGGCGCGGTGGCCGGAGAAATGCAGCATGGCGGGCCAGAACAGGGCGTGGAAATAGAGGATGTCTTTGCCGATGAAGTGGTACATCTCGGTTTGGCTGTCGGCTTTGAAGTATTCGTCGAAATCGACGCCGATGCGGTCGCACAGGTTTTTAAACGAGGCCATGTAGCCGACGGGCGCATCCAGCCAAACGTAGAAATATTTGCCCGGCGCGTCGGGGATTTCGAAACCGAAATACGGCGCGTCGCGGGAGATGTCCCAGTCGGACAGCGTGGTTTCTTCGCCTTCGCCCAGCCATTCTTTCATTTTGTTGAGGGCTTCGGGTTGCAGATGGGGCTTGCCGTCGTGCGGATTGTTGCCGGAAGTCCATGCTTTGAGGAAGTCGGCGCATTCGCCCAGTTTGAAGAAGAAGTGTTCGGATTCGCGCAATTCGGGTTTTGCACCAGAAACGGCGGAATACGGGTTAATCAGTTCGGTCGGGGAATAGGTCGTGCCGCAGACTTCGCAGTTGTCGCCGTATTGGTCTTGGGCGTGGCATTTCGGGCATTCGCCTTTGACAAAGCGGTCGGGCAGGAACATTTGTTTTTCGGGGTCGAAAAGCTGCTCGATGACGCGGCTCTCAATCTTGCCGTTGGCTTTCAGCGCGCGGTAAATGTCTTGGGAAAACTGTTTGTTTTCAGGGGAATGGGTGCTGTAATAATTGTCGTAGCCGATGTTGAAGCCGGTAAAGTCGGCGAGGTGCTCTTCGCGCACTTTGGCGATCATATCTTCAGGCGCAATGCCTTGTTTTTGCGCGGCAAGCATCACGGGCGTGCCGTGGGTGTCGTCGGCGCAGCAGTAGTAGCATTCGTGGCCGCGCAGTTTTTGGAAACGTACCCAAACGTCGGTTTGGATGTGTTCGACCATGTGGCCGAGGTGGATGCTGCCGTTGGCATACGGCAGCGCGGAAGTGACAAGGATTTTGCGTGTCATGGTTTGTGCTTTTAAAAACAATGGATAAAGATGTCGGGAATTATACCGCAAAACAATACGCAAAGGCCGTCTGAAACCCGATTGCCGGTGTTTCAGACGGCCTTTTATTTATCGGCTGCGTATGGGATCAACCGTGTACGCGTTCGATTTTTGCGCCTACGCCGCCAAGTTTTTTCTCGATGTATTCATAGCCGCGGTCGAGGTGGTAGATGCGTTCGACGATGGTTTCGCCTTCTGCGACCAAGCCTGCCATGACGAGGCTGGCAGAGGCGCGCAGGTCGGTTGCCATCACGACGGCGCCGGAGAGTTTTTCTACTCCTTTGATGTAGGCGGTGTTGCCTTCGGTGGTGATGTCTGCGCCCATGCGGTTGAGTTCAGGAACGTGCATGAAGCGGTTTTCAAAAATGGTTTCCACCACGCGGCTGCTGCCTTCGGCAATGGCGTTCATGGCCATAAACTGCGCCTGCATGTCGGTTGGGAAGCCTGGGTGGACGACGGTACGGATGTCCACGGCTTTGGGGCGTTGTTGCATGTCGATGGAAATCCAGTTGTCGCCTGCTTCGATGATGGCGCCGGCTTCTGTCAGTTTGTTTAACACAACTTCCATGGTTTTCGGTGCGGCATTGCGCAGGACAACTTTGCCGCCGGTCATGGCGACGGCGCAGAGGAAGGTACCGGCTTCGATACGGTCGGGAACGACGCTGTGTTCGCAGCCGTGCAGCTCTTTTACGCCTTCGATGGTCATGGTTGCTGTACCGATACCGCTGATTTTCGCGCCCATTTTAACGAGGCATTCGGCCAAATCGACGACTTCGGGCTCGATGGCGCAGTTTTCGAGGATGGTGGTGCCTTCTGCGAGCGTGGCCGCCATCAGCAGGTTTTCAGTACCGCCTACGGTTACGACATCCATGGTGACGCGCGTGCCTTTCAGACGGCCTTTGGCTTTGACGTAACCGTGTTCGATGGTGATTTCCGCACCCATGGTTTCGAGGCCTTTGAGGTGCTGGTCAACGGGGCGCGAACCGATGGCGCAGCCGCCGGGCAGGCTGACTTGGGCTTCGCCGAAACGCGCCAGCGTCGGGCCGAGCACGAGGATGGATGCGCGCATGGTTTTTACCAGCTCGTAAGGTGCGCAGGTGTTGTTGACGGTGCCGCCGTTGATTTCAAATTCGGAGATGTTGTCGGTCAAAACGCGTGCGCCCATGCCTTGCAGCAGTTTTTGGGTAGTTTTGACGTCGGCGAGCATGGGTACGTTTTTCAAGCGTAAAGTGCCGGAAGTCAGCAGACCGGCACACATCAGCGGCAGGGCGGCGTTTTTCGCGCCGGATACGATGATTTCGCCGTTGAGGGGGCCGTTGGCAGAGATTTTGAGTTTGTCCACAGGATGTCTTTCGTTATTTGTCTGCACGGCTTATGCCGCACAAATGAAATGAGATGGATAATAAACCATCAATTATAAGGGATTATGCCCTTGCTGTTAGATTTGGCAGTATTAAATTTTCACAAGGTTTGTTTAAGTTGCGAAAGGATAAGATTTCAGGCCGTCTGAATGGTTCAGACGGCCTGTTTGCCAAGGCTTATTTTTTAGCTTTGAAGCCTAAGAGGTGTTGCGTGGTGGCCAGCCATGCGCCGAATACGCCCAGCGCGATGACGAAGCCGAATACCAGCGACACTTCGCTAAATGTGAAGAAACGCCAGCCGATGTTCAGACCGTAGGGTTTGAAAATCGCGTCCACCAGCGGCCGTACTTCGGCCAGCAGCCAAGCCGACAAGCCCAGGCTGACGGCGGCGGAGAAAATACTCTGCCACATTGCCTGATAAAGGAAAGGGCGGCGGATGAAGGAAGCGGGCGCACCCAACAGCTTGGTGATCTCCAACTCTTCCTTGCGGCTGAGGATTTGCAGGCGGATTGTGTTGTGTGCCACCAAGACAAAGGCCATGCCCAAAGTCAGCGAGAGGAACCATAAAATCTTGCGGATAAATTCGTTGATACGATAAAGGGTTTGTACCCATTCGGTATCCATGGTTGCCGATTCGACACGCGGCAGTTTGGTAATGTCTTTATAGATGGCCTGCATCTGATCCGGAGAAGTGGCAGGGTCGGGCGTAACGATAAAGACGTCGGGCAACGGGTTGCCATCGAGCATGGAAACGAGGTTTTGGTCGAGATTGGTTTGCAATTCTTCCAAACCTTCCTGCTTGCTGATAAAGCGGACTTTATCGATACGGCTGTCGCGTTGGAGCAGATTTTTCACCGTATCGGCATCAGAACTTGCCGCATCGGTGTCCATATAAACCGTAATCTGCGGCGACTCGTTGAGTTTGCCCAACACGCTTTGTCCGCTTTGGATGCCCAAATACATGAACAGCGGCAAGGTCATGGCAACGGCAAGCATGAGCAGGGTCAGCAGTGTGCCGATGGGTTGGCGCAGAAGCTCTTTGAGCGCGGCGCGCGCCGATTCGACGTGTAACGAGATGTAGTGAATCATGCTCATGCGAGGCGTCCTTTCTGCAGGCGCAAGACGCGGTGGCCGTAATCCGCCATCAGCGTTTCATCGTGCGCCGCAACAATCACGGTCGTGCCTGCTTCATGGAAGGTTTTGAACAATTCCATAATATCCAGCGCATAGGCGCGGTCGAGGCTGGCGGACGGCTCGTCGGCAATCAGCAGGCTGGGTTGGTGAACCACTGCACGCGCGATGCACAAACGTTGTTGTTCGCCGCCGGACAAAGTGATGGGCATATCGTTTTCGCGGCCTTTCAAGCCGACTTTCTCAATCGCAATACGCGCGCGCTCTTCAGCTTTGCGCGGCTGATAGCCACTAATCCGCAAAGGCAGGATAACGTTTTGCAAGACATTGCGGTCGTAGAGGATTTTGTGGTCTTGGAAGACAATGCCGATATGTTGGCGCATAAAGCCGATCTGATTGTCGCTCAAGGTGCCGAGGTCTTGATTGTTAAACCAAACCTTGCCTTTGGTGGGCTTGGTAATGCCTGAAATCAGCTTCAAAATGGTGGATTTGCCCGAACCCGAATGGCCGGCGATAAAAATCATCTCACCTTTGTTAATCTGGAAACTGACATTTTTCAGGGCTTCGAAACCGCCGGGATAGGTTTTGGAAACTTGTTCGAAACGGATCATGGGTTTTCCTGAAAATAGGGATTCAGACGGCCGGCGTCATCGATAGGGCAACATGCCGTCTGAAAAAATGGGGTTATTCACAGATTATAAATATTTCGGCTGCTTTTTGATAGTGAAACCCCGGTTCTGCCTGTGGATACACTGCCGGTTTGCAACACAAAGTAATATGGTTTGAAAAAAGGCCGTCTGAACGATTGGGTTTCAGACGGCCTCAGTATCAGCGTAGGTTAAGCACCCTATCCGCTGTTTTATTTACATTTGGTTTTGGCCAAATTCACGGCGGCGGTCAGGCTTTTTTCGTTGACTTCGCCGGTGATGGTTTGTTTGTAGCCGCATTTCGGCGCTTCGACGACTGTGAAGGGCAATACGCCGACATTGTTGCCGTGGGCTTTCATGAAGTTGCGGCTGTTGGCGCCGGTGTAACGCCAAATCGGGTAGCTGACCGGCGTTTGTTTCAGGAACTTGCCGATGTTGTCGGTCGTATCCAGCGCGATGCCGACCATATCGACGCTGCCTTTTTTCTGCGCTTTGTACCATGCCGACATGGCGGGCATTTCTTTACGGCAGGGGCCGCACCAGGTTGCCCAAAGGTTAACCACGCGCACGGGGGCTTTGAGTGACTCCAGGCTTTGCGGTTTGTTGTCCTGCCAACCTGCTGTTTCGTCGGCGGCAAAGGCCGGCGCAGCGGTAAAAACGGCAGCGGACAAGAGAAGGGCGGTTAAGGCTTTCATGGTTGTATCCTTGAGGTTGCCAATCGAAATAGTGTTTATTGTAAAACGGTTTGGTGGGTATGCCTACCGATTCATATCAAGATATCAGGTAAAAAGTTTGAGTAAAAATCAGTTGCAGACGATAATAACTGCCATCATTGAATGATTTTGCAATAATACGGAGACTTTCATGCCGTCTGAATTCACACTTTATCACAACCCGCGTTGCAGCAAATCGCGTGCTGCGCTGGCTTTGCTCGAAGAAAAAGGCGTTGCCGCCGACGTAGTCAAATATCTGGATACCGCGCCCGATTTGGCGACTTTGCAGGATATGTTTGCCAAACTCGGCATCGAATCGGTGCGCGGCATGATGCGCACGAAAGACGATTTGTACAAAGAATTGGGTTTGGACAATCCCGATTTGGACAATGCCGCCCTGCTTCAGGCAATCGCCGAACACCCTGCCCTGCTTGAGCGTCCCGTTTTGGTAACGCCTACGCGCGCAGCCATCGGCCGTCCGTTGGAAAACATTGCCGCCCTACTCGGCTG
>NZ_JBQCVF010000040.1:0-11523 GCF_051962515.1 Neisseria sp. P0009.S007
CTCAACCCCGCCCCCTTCTGCCTTCTGGACGAAGTCGACGCCCCGCTGGACGACGCCAACACCTCGCGTTTCTGCAATCTGGTCAAAGAAATGTCAGCGCAAACCCAGTTCCTCTACATCTCCCACAACCGCCTGACCATGGAAATGGCAGAGCAGCTCGTCGGCGTAACCATGCAGGAAAAAGGCGTCTCGCGCGTCGTCGCCGTGAACATCAAACAGGCGTTGGAAATGGCGGAGCCGAATTGAGGTAAGAACAAAGGCCGTCTGAAAGAATGAGGAAGAAATCTATAATTTCATCTTCCCATTTTTTCAGACGGCCTTTTTGTATTGGATACAGCGTTATTGTTTTGAAGTATTATCTTTGGAGCGTTGAGGTTGCCCCGAGCGTTGGTTGTTGCCGTTGACGGCATCGCGCCATGCTTTGCGTTCGGCTTCGATTTTGGCGGCTACTTCGTGAACCATGGTTTCTTGTTTTTTGACGACAGGCTCTTCCGGTGTGTTGTCGGAAAAGTGGAGGCCGTACCACAAGACGGCGAAAATGCTGCAGACGAAGATAACGGCAATCAGGCCGACGATAGCTTGTTTGCCGGCGAGGGGTTTTTCAGGGGGAGGGACGAGGACATCGAAGCAGTCGGCGCAATCGAGGGCGAAGCAGACGTTTTCGGCTTCTTTGCGGCCGCGTCGGCCTTCTGTGATGTTGAAGGAGATGTGTTGCCCTTCGGCCGGAAGGCGGGTAAGGGTGGTGAAGGCGGCAAGGGCAAGAAAGATTTCTTGGCCTGTGTCTTCTATGGTAGCGGCTCCGAAGCCGCGCTTGCTGTTCCAGCGAGTAATCGTTCCGTAATAGCGCATAATATATGTGGGATATTATTGTAGGTAACAATTTTTCCTTCGACTGATTTTAAATCAAAAAGTTTAGTTATTGTCTTAAATTTACACTAGATTTGTCTTGTTGGAAGCAGGCAGGCCGTCTGAAGGATTTCAGACGGCCTGTATGGTTTATGCCTATTTATTAAGCACTTTTTGGAAGGTGTCGATCAGGTGTTGCGCAATGGCACGGCTGCCGAATTGTTGCAGGCAATCTTGGCGCAAACGGACGGGATCGTAGTGTGCATGGTTTTCGTAGAGGGTGAGCAAAGCTTTGGTCAGTTCCGGTATGTTTTCGATTGGCACCAGCAGGCCGTTGTCGGAAGTAACGATGGATTCGGGGCCGCCGCAGCGTGTGGCGATAACGGGCAAACCTTGAGACAGTGCTTCGATATAGACGACGCCGAAAGTCTCGGTACGGCTGGCGAGGACGAATGCGTTGCTGTGGCGCATGAGGTCTAGGGTTTGGTCGGTGGTCAATGCGCCGGTAAAGGTAACGGCGTGGTTGAGGCCCAAGTCGCTTGCCAGTTGTTTCAGACGGCCTTCTTCTGCGCCGCCGCCGCCGATTTTGAGTTTGAGTTGCGGATAGGTTTTGAGTGCTTCGGCAAAAGCAGGCAGGAGCAGGTCGTGGCCTTTGAGGTGGCGCAGGTGGGAGACGCTGCAGAAGGTGAAGTCTTGATTGTTGTTTTCGGGGAACTCGAAATCCTGTTCAAAATTGCCGCCCAGCATATTGGGCAGGTATTGCCAGTCTGTACCGGCGTAGGTTTTTTCGAGAATGCGGCAGAAATCACGGCTGACGGCGAACCGTGCCGCGCTGTGGCGCACGGCTTCGTGCATGGACGGCCATTGGTTTTTGCGGACAAGGCCGCGTGAAATGGCGCTGCTGTGTTCGGTAATCACATAGGGAATGCCGTATTTTTTGAAGATGGCACAGGCCAAAATGGCGGCGTAGTTGACACAATGGGCGTGAATTACGTCGGGTTTGCCGTTGTCTGCGATATAGGCTTCAAAAGCTTTCATGCCTGCATTGACCCAGCGGATACGGTCGATATCGACAACCGGACAGCGCGGGAAGAAATACATGCTGTCGTAGGCGTAAGTGTTGAGTCCGCCTTGCTGATGGCGGCGTAGGCCGTAGAAGCGCGAGAAGATGGTTTTCGGCTGGCTTCTCAAGTAGCGGAACATGGGTACGACCATGCCGATTTTCATGCCTTCGCGTTGCAGGGCTTGGGCTTGGAGGCGGAAAAAGATTCCGTCCACGTCAGTTTCGGAAGAAGGATACCAAGAGGGGATAACGACAATATGCATGATGTATTTTTTATGGAAGTAGATAACGGCGAGGCCGTCTGAAAAGAAAAGATATCTTTCAGACGGCCTTTTGTCTATTTAGTTCAATCAGTTGCCGGCAACCGTCATTTTAGAGACCAAGATGGAGCCGATTTGGTTGGACGAACGGCGTAATGCGTCGTCTGCTACGCCGGTGATGTCGCGGTACATGTCCTGCAAACGTCCGGCAATGGTGATTTCCTGAACCGGATAGGCAATGACGCCGTTTTCCACCCAAAAACCGGCCGCGCCGCGCGAGTAGTCGCCGGTAATCCCGTTGACGCCTTGTCCCATCAATTCGGTAACCAGCAAACCCGTCCCCATTTCTTTCAACAGGTCGGCCTGCGTGGCGTGGGTGTGGTTCAGATACAGATTGTGCGCGCCGCCGGCGTTACCCGTTGTCTGCATGCCGAGCTTTTTCGCGCTGTAACTGCTGAGGAAATAGCCTTCGACGACGCCGTCTTTCACCACAAAACGAGGCTGCGTGGCCACGCCTTCGGCATCGAAATAAGTGCTGCGGAACGAGCGCAGGATATGCGGTTCTTCACGAAGGCTGAGAAACTCGGGCAGCACCTGTTTGCCGATGCTGTCAATCAGGAAGCTGCTTTGGCGGTAGAGCGCGCCGCCGCTGAGTGCGCCGATAAGGTGGCCGATTAAGCCGACGGCGACAGTGGTGTCGAACAGTACGGGATAGCTGCCGGTCGGAACGCTGCGGCTGTTCAGACGGCGTAAAGTCCGTTCGGCTGCAGTTTGGCCGATGAGTTCGGGCGCGTCCATGTCTTCGTGACGGCAGGAAGAATCATACCAATAGTCGCGCTGCATGCCGTGTTCATCGCTGGCGACCACGCTGCAAGAAATGCTGTGGTGCGTGCTTTGCTGGTGTGCGGCAAAGCCGTGGGTGTTGCCGTAGACGTATTGGTAATGGCCGGTATGAACCGATGCGCCTTCGGAATTTTCAATGCGTTTGTCCGTTGACAGCGCGGCCTGTTCGCATTGTTTGGCCAAATCGATGGCGGATTCGGTACTCAAATCCCATTCGTGGTAGCGGTCGAGGTCGCCGATATGGGTTGCCATTAAGGCAGCATCAGCAAGGCCGGCGCAATCGTCTTCGGCGGTATAGCGTGCAATATCGATGGCGGCTTTGACCGTATCTTGCAGGGCGCGTTCGGAGAAGTCGGCAGTGCTGGCTCGGCCTTTGCGTTGGCCGACATAGACCGTAATGTCTAAAGATTTGTCTTGTTGGAACTCGATTTGTTCGATTTCGTCCAAGCGCACGCTGACGCTTTGGCCGAGCGACTCGCTGAAATCGGCTTCGGCCGAGGTGGCGCCGGATTGTTTGGCCAAATCCAGCGTGTGTCCGCACAAGCGCAACAGCTCGTCCGGTGTGTGGTTAAACAGCATAAAAAGGTTTCCTGACAGGGTTTTGCGGCATTTTAACCGTTTCAGACGGCCTCTGCAAAAATCGCACGGAAAGGCCGTCTGAAAACTGATAAAATAGGCAGATTCAGAAAATCAGGTAAACACAATGTTTGAACAAGAAGACGAATGGGTCAGCAAAACCCAAATGAAAAAGCAGATGAACGATTTGCAGGCTTTGGGTATGGAATTGACCAAGCTCTCCAGCGATACGCTGAAAAAAATCGGCTTGGACGAAGAGCTGTTCGAAGCCATTGCCACCTATAAAAAAATCACGTCCAACAGCGCGCTCAAACGCCAAGCCCAATTTATCGGCCGCCTGATGCGCGATACCGACCCTGCGCCCATCGAAGCTTATTTGGCCAAACTGCGCGGTGACAATACGGCACACAATGCCTTTTTGCAACGCGTCGAGCAGGCGCGTACCCGACTGTTGGCAGACGATGGCGCGATTACCCAATTTATGGCCGATTTTCCGCAAGCCGACGCCGGCAAATTACGCACCTTGATCCGCAACACTAAAAAAGAGCAGGAACAAAACAAACCGCCGAAAAACTTCCGCGCGCTGTTCCAAGAAATTAAAGCAGTGATGGAGGCCGGTCAATTCGATGCTTCAGAAGAAGGGCAGGATTGGGAGGAATAAACCTCAAGGCCGTCTGAAAACGGATTGCGGTTTTCAGACGGCCTGTATCGTAATGCCGAAGGAGGATGACCATGAAATTTCGCCGCTTTGTACCTGCCTTGTTAATTAGTGCACTAACCCTGAATGGTTGTACTGTCTTTCTTTGGGGAGAGAACAACCCGTTCCATAAAACCACAACCGAAAAAACCGTTGCCAAAGACAATATTCAAGCATTTGGCGTGGTTGCCAAAGACAATACGCAATTGGAAACAGGCAGCTTGGTCATGATGGGCAAAAAATATTGGTTTGTTGTTAATTCTAAAGATTCGGCCAAGTTGAAGGCGGTATTGGATGTTAAATTGGACAAACAGTTTCAAATGGTTCAGCAAAACCCAAGATATACGTATAAGGCTTTGCCGGTCGAATTGAAATCCCCTGAAGCGCAAACTTTCCGCTCAAAATTCTGCCTGCGTTACGATACTCAAAAAGCCGCCGAGATTGCCAAGTTGAAACAGTTGGCATTCAAGCCGGTCGAACTCGATGACAAAACAGTCTACACGCGGTGTATTTCTACCGAAGGTCATTATTACGCAACGCCCAAAAATGTTGCTGAAGACCGCCGTTTTGATACTGCCGTCCCGGTCAGAATTTATTATACGGAAACCAAAAAAAGCACCGACGTTCAGAAGTTGACGGAGAATATCCTGCAAACGCCATTCACATTGGCTTTGGATGCAGTCGGCGCAGTGATAGCAGTCCCCTATGTCGTAGTCAGTGAAATTATCGATGCTTCACGCAAATAATATCCAAGGCCGTCTGAAAACGGGATTGCAGGTTTCAGACGGCCTTCCCCACCTTAAAATAAACGCTTCAAAAATATATTAATTTTCTCTCTATTTAATCCCACATACCATGTCCGTCAAAATCCAAACACGTTCCATTAATCCGACTGTTTTCAACGACTTGCTCACTGCCGGTGCCGATCCTTTGATTGCGCGGCTGTGTGCTGCACGTGATGTGCAAAGTCCGGCTGAGTTGGACGATAAGCTTGCTGCGCTTTTGCCGTATCAAACGCTGACAAACTGCGAAGCCGCCGCCGGCCGTTTGGCGGATGCGGTTGAGCGTCAGGAAAAAATCCTGATTGTCGCCGACTACGATGCCGACGGTGCGACGGCGTGTTCCGTCGGTATGAGCGGTTTGGCGGCGATGGGGGCGAAAGTGGATTTTCTCGTGCCCAACCGCTTTGAACACGGCTACGGCTTAACGCCCGAGCTGGCTGAAATCGCGGCAGAGCAAGGTGTGGATTTATTGGTGACGGTGGATAACGGTATCGCCAGCATTGCAGGCGTGGCGCGCGCGCAGGAATTGGGTTTGGATGTGATTGTAACCGACCACCATCTGCCTGCCGAGACCGTGCCCGACTGCATCATCGTCAATCCAAACCAAAAAGGCTGCGGTTTCCAAAGCAAAAGCTTGGCGGGCGTGGGCGTGATTTTTTATGTATTAATGGCTTTGCGTGCCGAACTGCGCCGCCGCAATTATTTTTCAGACGGCCTGAAAGAGCCGAATCTGGGCGACCTCTTGGATTTGGTTGCACTCGGTACCGTCGCTGACGTCGTCACTCTAGACCACAACAACCGTATCCTCGTATCGCAAGGTCTGAAACGGATGCGTTTGGGTAAAATGCGCCCCGGTATCCGTGCCTTGTTTGAAGTGGCACGGCGCGATTGGCGCAAGGCTCAGCCTTTTGATATGGGCTTTGCGTTGGGGCCGCGCATCAACGCGGCCGGACGGCTGGACGATATGTCGGTCGGCATTGCCTGTCTGTTGGCGCGAGATAATGCCGAGGCGCAGGAACTGGCGGCGCAGTTAAACAACCTCAATATCGAGCGCCGCGAAATCGAGCAGTCTATGCTGCAAGACGCGCTGAATGCTTTTCCTGAAACCCTGCCTTCAGGTCAGACGACTTTGGTGGCGTATCGCGACGACTTCCATCAGGGCGTGGTCGGCATCGTTGCCAGCCGCCTCAAAGACCGTTTTTATCGTCCTACTATCGTGTTTGCGCCTGCCGACAACGGCGAAGTGCGCGGTTCGGGACGCTCCATTCCCAATCTGCACTTGCGCGATGCTTTGGACTTGGTGTCCAAACGCTATCCCGATTTGATTTTGAAATTCGGCGGACACGCGATGGCGGCGGGTTTGAGCATACTCGAACACAATATCCCCGCGTTTCAGACGGCCTTTGAAGAAGCCGTGCGCGAGATGGTGTGCGAAGACGATTTGTCGCAAACCTTCATCACCGACGGCAGCCTGCCTGCACGCGACATTACGCTGGAACAGGCGCAAAACCTTGCTAAACACGTTTGGGGGCAGGGCTTCGCGCCACCGAGTTTTACTGACGAATTTCATGTTGTCCGCCAGCAGCCGTTGGGTGCGGAAGGCAAACACAAAAAAGTCTGGCTGCAAAAAGACGGCTACGAATTTGAAGCCATGTTCTGGCGTTGCAGCGAAGACATTCCAGAATACATCCGCACGGTGTACCGCCCCGTTGCCAACGAATGGCGGAACAATCTCGAATTGCAGCTTTATATCGACTACTGGGAAGCCGCGTAAACAAAGGCCGTCTGAAAAATGAAGAAACAAAAACCTTGGCTCGGCTTTTCATTGGCGTTGCTTGCCACCATGACTTGGGGTTCGCTGCCGGTCATCGCCCAACAGGCATTAAAAGCCGTCGATGCGCCCACGCTGGTGTGGATACGTTTTTTAGTGGCTTCGCTGGTGTTGTTTGTGCTGTTGGGGCTGACCGGCAAGCTGCCGAGGCCGTCGGAATTTTCCAAGCAAACCTTATTTTTATTGATGCTGGGCATTATCGGTATTTCCGCCAACTTTGTGCTTGTTGCCATGGGCTTGCACTATATTTCTCCGACAACCACGCAGGTGTTGTGGCAGCTTTCTCCCTTTACCATGATTTTGGTCGGCGTAGGCGTGTTTAAAGAAGCCTTTACGCATTGGCAAAAAATCGGCTTGATGCTTTTGCTGACGGGTTTGGTCATGTTTTTCAACGACAAATTCGGCGAACTTTTCAGCTTGGGCAGCTATGCGGTCGGCGTAATGATGGCGGCTTCGGGTAGCATGATTTGGGTGTGCTACGGCGTGGCGCAAAAACTTCTGTCCAAACATTTCAATTCGCAACAAATCCTGCTCATGATCTATTTTTGCAGCAGCTTTGTTTTCCTGCCGTTTGCCGAACCGTCGCAAATCGCCCATATCGGCAATCCGTTTTTATGGGGTTGCTTTATCTATTGCTGCCTGAACACGCTGATCGGCTACGGTTCATTCGGCGAAGCGCTCAACCATTGGGACGCTTCAAAAGTCAGTATCGTCACCACGCTGATTCCCGTATTCACCATGATATTTTCCACCATCGGCCATCATCTCGCCCCCGATTATTTTGCCGCTTCAGATATGAATATCGTCAGCTATGTGGGTGCCATGGTAGTTGTGACCGGAGCCTTGCTGGCGGTGGCCGGAGAGAAAGTAATGGGGCTTTTTTTGAGAAAGATATGAAGCATTTATTGCAAAACAGAATAAAACAAGGCCGTCTGAAACAGGTTTCAGACGGCCTTTATATTTTCTAAATCAGATTAATGTGGAACGGCGGATTAATAGAAGCCTTCGCGTTCTTCACGGGTGCTGATGTAGATGTTTTTCACTTGGGTGTAGGCGGCGAGCATCATTTTGTGGGTTTCTCGGCCGATACCTGAAGTTTTGTAGCCGCCAAACGGCGCGCCGGCAGGCAGGCGGTTGTAACAGTTCACCCAAACGCGGCCGGTTTCCAATGCATTGGAAACACGCAGGCAGCGGTTGATGTCGGTACTCCACACTGCGCCGCCCAAGCCGTATTCGCTGTCGTTGGCCATTTTGATGACTTCTTCTTCGGTTTTGAATTTAATCACGGTGGCAACCGGGCCGAAGATTTCTTCTTGGGCAACACGGGCTTCGTTGCTGCTGGCTTCAATCAAAGTAGGCTCGACAAATTCGCCTTTGCCCAATGCGCCTTCGATTTTTTTACCGCCGGTAATGATGCGGCAGCCTTCCTGTTCGCCGATTTTGACGTATTTCAAAATGGTCTCGAGTTGACCGGCGTTGACTTGCGAACCCATTTGGGTGTCGTCTTCCCAAGGCAGGCCGACTTTGATTTTTTTGAATTCTTCAGCCAAAGCATTGACGAATTTGTCGTAAATGCCTTCTTGTACAAAAATGCGCGAACCGGCGCAGCAGACTTGGCCTTGGTTGAACAAAATACCTTTTTGCGCGCCTTCGAGGGCTTTGTCGAAAGGCATATCGTCGAAGAAGATGTTGGCAGATTTGCCGCCCAATTCCAAAGTGGACGGAATCAGCAATTCGGCAGCGGCGATGCCGACGCGGCGGCCGACTTCGGTTGAACCGGTAAAGGCCAGTTTGTTGAAGCCTTTGTGGTGCAGCATGTATTCGCCGGATTTGGAACCGCGGCCGGTAATCACGTTCAACACGCCTTTAGGCAGCAAGTGGTTGATTTTTTGAGCGAGGGACAATAGGCTCAATGAAGTGCTGGAAGAAGGGTGGATGACGATGGTACAACCTGCGGCCAATGCCGGAGCGATTTTCCATGCGGCCATCAAGAATGGGAAGTTCCAAGGAATGATTTGGCCGACAACGCCGATCGGTTCGCGCAGAACGATGGATAAGTCTTCGGCGTCAAGTTGGGTCGCAGTGCCTTCTTCGCCGCGGATCACGCTGGCGAAATAGCGGAAATGGTCGGAAGCCAATGGTACGTCGGCGGCGCGGGTTTCGCGGATCGGTTTGCCGTTGTCCAAGGTTTCTTGCAGGGCGAACAATTCTGCGTTTTCGTCAATCACGTCGGCGATTTTGTTCAAAATGGCCGCGCGTTCGGCAGTCGTGGTTTTGCGCCATGTTTTGAACGCTTCTTGGGCAGCGGCCACGGCAGCATCGACATCGGCGTCGGTTGCGTCTGTGAACTTGGCCAATTCATCGCCATTGGCAGGGTTGTAAGAGGATAAAAGTTTGCCTTCGCTACCTTTCGTCCATTCGCCGTTGATTAAAAGACCATATTCTTTATCAAACACATTTAAATCTTTTGCCATAATACTGTCTCCTTAATGAATGGGAAGGCGTATTTCTGCGCCATAAAAACAGCTTATGCTTTTTTCTTTTTAAGTTCAAGTACTAAAAATGATAATGTTCTCAAAATTTACATTTGTAATGTTATTTCATGTAGCAGGCCGTCTGAAAAATAAAGGATTTGATTGAAATGAAAGTGCATTTGTTAATATATTTAAAGATTCAGATGGTTTGAATAGGATTTGTTATGGTATAACATCATAACTCGTTGTTTTGAAAAAGATTATGGGTTGACGGTTTCGAACATGGGGAGTATTCTCATTTATAGCTAAACAGTTTTTCAACACCCTAGGAGACTCTCTCATGAAAATGCATGCTGTGGTAGTAAATAAAGATGTAGCAGGTGATGTAGAAGTTGTTGAACGCGAACTGCGTCCGCTGGAATACGGCGAGGCGTTGGTAGAAGTCGAGTATTGCGGCGTGTGCCACACCGACTTGCACGTTGCAGCAGGCGATTACGGCGACAAACCGGGTCGCGTGTTGGGACACGAAGGCATCGGTTTGGTTAAAGAAGTTGCTGACGGTGTGAAAAATCTGAAAGTCGGCGATCGTGTCAGCATCGCATGGCTGTTCCAAAGCTGCGGTTCTTGCGAATACTGTAATACCGGCCGCGAAACCTTGTGCCGCTCCGTATTGAACGCAGGTTATACTGCCGACGGCGGTATGGCGACCCACTGTATCGTGAGTGCCGATTATGCGGTCAAAGTTCCTGAAGGCTTGGATCCTGCGCAAGCTTCGAGCATTACTTGTGCCGGTGTGACCACTTATAAAGCGATTAAAGTTTCCGGCGTTCGTCCGGGTCAATGGATTGCGATTTACGGCGCAGGCGGTTTGGGCAACTTGGCGGTTCAATACGCGAAAAAAGTGTTTGGCGCGCACGTTGTTGCCGTTGACGTCAACGATGAAAAACTGGCTTTTGCCAAAGAAACCGGCGCTGATTTGGTGATCAATGCCGCCAAAGAAGATGCGGCTCAAGTCATCCAAGAGAAAACCGGCGGTGCACACGCAGCCGTGGTAACAGCCGTATCCGCTGCTGCCTTTAATTCAGGCGTTAACTGCGTCCGCGCCGGCGGCCGTGTCGTTGCAGTTGGCTTGCCACCTGAGTCTATGGACTTGTCTATCCCACGTTTGGTATTGGACGGCATCGAAGTGGTCGGCTCTCTGGTCGGTACCCGTAAAGATTTGGAAGAAGCATTCCAATTCGGCGCAGAAGGTTTGGTTGTGCCTAAAGTCGAATTGCGTGCTTTGGATGAAGCACCTGCCATCTTCCAAGAAATGCGCGAAGGTAAAATTACCGGCCGTATGGTGATTGATATGAATAAAGAGTGCAGCTGCATTCATCACTAATCAAATGATTTTGTGACAAAAAGGCCGTCTGAAACTTTTCAGACGGCCTTTTTTATTAGGCTGGATAACTACAGCGCAAAATCGCTTTCAAATACGCGGATTTCTCCGCTGACAGGATCGGTGAACTCTATTCTTTTGGCCAAAAGTTTTAAAGGTTTGTCGTAGTCTTCATCACCGGCCGCCAATGGGGTAGGGTAAAGCGCATCGTTCATCAGCGGCATGTTCAAACTCATCATATGCACGCGCAGCTGGTGTTTCTTTCCGGTGTGCGGCGTGAGGCGGTAGAGGCTGAATGCGCCGCGGTTTTCGATAAGCTCGATGGTTGTGTGGGCGTTGGGTTCGCCTTCCGTTTCCCGCGTGAGAAAGAATTTTTCGCCGCGTTCCATTCGGGACGAAATATCCAGCGGATAGTCCAAATCCGTCCTCGTCGGCGCCACCGCTTCATAGGTTTTTCGGACGTTTTTTTCTTGGAACATGGTCTGATAGTCGCGACGCGTGGCAGGGTTGAGCGAAAGCAGCATAACGCCAGCCGTATCTTTATCCAAGCGATGAATCGGCGTAATGTCTTCAACATTCAAATACTGCAATTCAGGCCGCAGACGTAGGCGCGTGAGCAAGGTTTCTCGCAAAAACCTGCCGCTGGGGATGACGGGCAGAAAATGCGGTTTGTCCACCACAATCAAATGCTCGTCAATATGCAAAATCTTTTCTTCAAACGGAATACGCGGCTCGCTCTCACGGCTGGTTTCACGGTAATAAAACATCGT
>NZ_JBQCVF010000040.1:11623-15322 GCF_051962515.1 Neisseria sp. P0009.S007
TCAATATGCAAAATCTTTTCTTCAAACGGAATACGCGGCTCGCTCTCACGGCTGGTTTCACGGTAATAAAACATCGTCTTGCCGGGCTCAAACAAAGTATTTTCATCAAACGGTACGCCATCCGCACCCACCACAAAACCGCTGTTCAGCCGCCGTCGCCAGTTTTCTTCGCCGACAAAGGGAAAATGAGCGCATAAAAAATGCAGCAGAGGCAAGCCGTAAAATTGCTTTTTATGTGGCAAAACTAAGTAGCTGGGTTTGACACCGTCTAAAAGTGGTAGGGGACTAGTACGTTTTTTCATGCGGCGGATTGTACTCGTTTTTTAGGATTTTTTCAGACGGCCTTGTTTATATGGAAAATAAACTTCTAATAACGGATATGTAGTGATGCCGGTTTTGTGCTTAAATAGATTCTTCAACCGACCAAAGAAACTGGTTTTGTTTGAACTTGCTTTTGTGGCATAAATTAAAGAAATGATAAAGAAGCAATATTTGAGAAAAGGAGAATATTATGCAGAGAAAAATCGGCATAATCATCATGTTATCCGCGTTTTCCGTATCCGCTATGGAGGGAGGGGAAGTTCGGCTTGGCAAGAGTAAGGCATACGATAATGAGTATGAACTTGTGGTAGAGCATGAAGTCAATGAAGAAGGTTCACAATTAAATCAAGACGAGTATGCCGCACATCCAATACGCAACGATAGCGGTGTCATGCAGTCAGGAAAAGTGGCTTCAGGCAAACAAGCTGTTTCCCAATACGGAAAACCTAATTTGCCGCCTGTCCGCTTAAATCCGCATCCTTCACGACCTTGATTTCAAAATCAAAGGGCGGTTTCATTTTTTTGGGCAGCCCTTTTGTTTTGTTGGCTCACTCACATTTTTGTTTGCGCAAAACAAGTTTGTAATCGGTTTTGATACTGGTTTGATCGCCAATCATCTTAAAATCATCTATCAAACAACGGTTTTCTGTACATTTCAACATGAAATCTGCACCGACCCTATGGCCGTCAAATTGTTTAAATGTTGCCCGGACGGTATGGGGAGAAGTGACTTTGACTTGCAAGGTTTTATGGAAGTTATCAGGATGATCTTGACCAAAGCCTAAGTAGTAATGTATCGGCATGTCACATCCCATCTCCATATCGGGTTGCTTACGGATATTTGTGTCGAATTTATTGAATTGTCGGATGATTTTTTGTAGTTCAGGCGTAGTAACACGATTATGTTCAGAGCCTAAATCCACTTTAGACAGATAAACCTTTTTGACTAAATCTATTTTCGTTTGATTGTTTGTGGCGTTATTTGCAGCCGTCGCTTGTGAGGGGAAGATAGTAGTTAACAAGCCGATAACAAAAAGAGAGTGCAGTGTTTTTATGATGTGCATATGGACGGGATGAAAAGAATCCAAGTATAACGGCATTGAATCTATATTGAATATGTCTCTAAGAAATTTAAGTTGAAAAGCAGGGGAAGTGTTGGAATCATTGAATATGATTCTGTAATCTGCTTTACAGGCCGTCTGAATGCGAAAACCAATTTTCAGACGGCCTTTTGATTTGTTTCCAACCTCACAAACCCTTAAAAATCAGCTATAATGCCCAACTATTTGATTTTCGCTTATCCCATATTGAAATGGCACAAAAAATTCAATCTGTAAAAGGTATGAACGACCTTTTACCTGTCGAACAAAAAGATTTCAAACTGACGGCTGCGTTTTGGCAGGCGTTTGAAGATACGGTCGGCCGTTGGACACGCGCTTACGGCTATCAGCAAATCCGTACGCCGATTGTCGAGCAAACCGGTTTGTTTGTCCGCTCCATCGGCGAGGAAACCGATGTGGTCGGCAAGGAAATGTACACCTTTTCCGATTCAAACGATTCTTTGAGTTTGAGCTTGCGTCCTGAAGGTACGGCTTCTTGTCTGCGTGCTGTGGTTGAACACAATCTTCTCTACAACAGCCCGCAAAAGCTGTGGTATATGGGGCCGATGTTCCGCCGCGAGCGTCCGCAAAAAGGCCGTTATCGTCAGTTCCATCAGGTTGGTATCGAGGCTTTGGGTTTTGAAGGGCCGGATATTGATGCGGAAATTATCGCGATGTCTGCCGACTTGTGGGAAAAATTGGGTATTCGCGAATACCTGACTTTGGAAATCAACAGTTTGGGCAACCGTGAGGAACGCGCGGCACACCGTGCGGCATTGGTTGAATATCTGACCCGTTATGAAGATAAATTGGACGAAGACAGCAAACGCCGTCTGAAAACCAATCCTTTGCGCGTTTTGGATACGAAAAACCCTGATTTGCAGGAAATCTGCAATGCGGCGCCACGTTTGGTGGATTATTTGGGCGAGGCTTCGCAAAACCACTATGCACGCTTCAAGGCGATGTTGGACGGTTTGGGTATTCAATATATTGAAAATCCGCGCTTGGTACGCGGTTTGGATTACTACAATCAGACGGTTTTTGAGTGGACGACCGACAAACTCGGCGCGCAAGCGACTGTGTGCGGTGGCGGCCGTTACGATGGTTTGATTGAAGAGCTTGGCGGCAAACCTGCGCCGTCTATCGGCTTTGCAATGGGTATTGAGCGCCTGCTGCTTTTGGTGAGCGAATACGGCTCTCTGGAAGTGAACGCTGCGCCTGATGTCTATGCAATGCACCAAGGCGAAGGTGCGGACTTGCAGGTGATGAAATACGCGCAAGCCTTACGCGCACAAGGCTTCAATGTGATGCAGCATTCCGGCTATCAGAGCCTGAAAGCGCAAATGAAAAAAGCAGACAACAGTGGCGCAAGCTTTGCCCTGATTGTGGCTCAGGATGAGCTGGCAAACGGTACGGTTACCCTGAAAGATATGCAGGGCAAACACGAACAGAAAACCGTTGCCGCCGCTGATTTGACAGACACTTTACAACAATGGAAGAACGCATAAATGGCAGCCCATTTGGAAGAACAACAAGAGTTAGACAACTTTAAATATTTTTGGAAAAAAACCGGCCGTTGGATCTTTGCCTTGCTGATTGTGGCGGCTTTGGGGTATTTGGGTTACACCATTTACCAAGGCCAAAAAGCTTCAAAAGATCAGGAAGCCGCCGCCGTATTGGCGCAAATGGTGGAAAAGGCGCAGCAAAAAACCGACCAAAAAGCCATCAACGCCGATTTGGCCGAATTGCAAAAAAACTATCCTGATTCCATTTCGACAGCCCAAGCCACTTTGATGGTAGCGGCGACCGAGTTTGATGCCGGCCGTTATGATGTGGCGGAAGGTCATTTGAATTGGGTGTTGAAAAACCAAAATGCACCGCTGGTTCAAGCTTTGGCAGCGCAACGTTTGGGCGTTGTCCTGTTGCAGCAGAAAAAATACGATGCCGCCATCAATGTCCTGAATACTCAGGTTGAGGCTGATTTCGAGCCTTTGATGCTGGAAACCAAAGGCGATGTTTACGTTGCCCAAAATAAAACCAAAGAAGCCGTACAAAGTTACGAAGCTGCTTTGAGCAAAATGCCGCAAACCGCAGTAGGCCGCGAATTGCTGCAAATGAAAATCGACAGCTTGAAATAAGTTTGTTTGAAATCAAGGCCGTCTGAAGTTGCAATGACTTTTCAGACGGCCTACACTTATCCTTATCAACCGTGTTTTTAAAACACCTGCTTGTGTTCCGCTCCCGTTTTTAGGCGGCACTTGACACAGAAAGACTCAAT
>NZ_JBQCVF010000041.1:0-6653 GCF_051962515.1 Neisseria sp. P0009.S007
GCGATGAGGAAGCCCAAGCCTGCCAGTGTCCACGGGGTAGGCTCGATAAAGTCGGGTTTCATCTGCATGCCGCGAGACATGGCCACGGCGGCTGCGGCGACGGTGGCAATGGTCAGGCTGACGATGATGATTTTGGAAACGTTGTCCAATGCTTTATAGCGGCCGCTTGCCAAAATCAGCAGGCAGGAAACCATAATCATGACGGACACCATGCCGGCATCGAAAGTCAGCGATGGGATCGCCATTTTGACGATGGCGGCGGTAACGATGGCGACTGCACCGGCATTAATCGTTGCCGATGCAATACACAAAATCAAAAATACCCACAAATAAACGCGGCTTTTTTCGGCATAGCCCTCAATCAGGCTTTTGCCCGTGTCCAGCGTGTAATGTGCGCTGAAGCGGAAAAAAGGGTATTTGAACAGGTTGGTCAGAATGATAATCAGCGCAAGCTGCCAGCCGTAAAGTGCGCCTGCCTGCGTGGAGGCAATCAGGTGCGAGCCGCCGACTGCCGCCGAAGCCATCATGATACCCGGGCCGAGAGCATTGATTTTGCTCTTCCAGGTGGAAGCGTGTGTATGTTGTTCAGCCATAATTAGTTTCCGCCTTTTTCAGACGGCCTTATTATCAAAAAAAGGCATATTTTAACGTAAATAAAAAGTTTGCCCAATAATATGCGTAATACTTTTTATCAATCAAAGGGAAAATACGGTGTTAAAAAGCCGAGATGACGGAGTGAACGATATTTTGTGCCAAAAACATTTTTTCAGACGGCCTTGTATCGCTTTTTATTCATGAATATGGGGTAGGGAGGGCAGAGTGTGTCGGTTTGGAAACGAAATGGCCGGGCAAGGCTTTTTGATGCCTTGAGGTCGGCATATCAAGGGGAAGTATGGAGCAGGGAATCCACGTTTTGCTCGGTTATTTCAGCCAGTTGCGCCAGCGGTATGCCGCGCAGTTCGGCTGCAATTTCGGCGATACGGCGGATGTTGGCTGGTGTATTGGTTTCATGGCCGAGCATAAAAGGGCTGTCGGTTTCAAGAACAAAATCCGTGTCATCTAAGGCTTGTAAGGCGGCACGGACTTTTTTTGCATTGGGATTGAGCAGCAGTGAGCCTATGCCGATTTTGAAGCCGAGTTTCACCAAAATCCGCGCTTCTTCTACGCTGCCGGAGAAAGCGTGAACGATACCGCCTTGTGTGAAACCGGCGGTTTTGACGGCGGCGGCAATGGCGGCGGTGGCTTTCAGATTATGGATGATGACGCGGCGGTTGAGGTTTTGGGCGAGGATGAGTTGGCGGATAAAGACGTCGGTTTGCGTGTCGCGTTGCGCTTGGGTTTGCTCTTTGCCATAAAAATCCAAGCCGATTTCGCCAACCCATGCCTGAGGATGCTGGATTAATTCTTTCTCTAACTCTTGGAATGCCGCTTCGTTGAGGCCGTCTGCAAACCACGGATGAATGCCCAAAGCGATATGGATGTTTTCAGACGGCCTTTCCAACTGCGCAACGGGATGCCAATCTTTGGGGGATGTGGCCGGTACGATAAAACGCGCCACGCCAACGGCTTGCGCTTCGGTAAGCACGGCAGGCAGCATGTCGGCAAGTTTGGGGTCGGCAAGATGGCAGTGGGTGTCGGTGAAAGTCATATTAAATGGCGGTTTACAGCAGATTTAATTGTTGCAATTCTTGTTGCACCTTATCTGCATTCCAGTCATGGGAAATGGCAAGGGTCATCAGCGCAGTGGCAGTTTCGAGATTGCATTTGCCGCCGTTGATGATACCTGTCTGACGCAAAGCATCGCCTTGGGCATAGACGGCGGCGGCGCAACCTTGCGGCACTTGGCTGATGTTGAGCAGCAATTTGCCTTGTTGCGTAAAGGCTTGGACGGCTCGGACAAACGCATCGTTACTCGGCGCATTGCCGTGGCCGTAGCTTTGCAGAATCAGGGCTTGGGCGGAAAGGTGGGGCAGGCCGTCTGAAAGTTCTTGCGCGGCATAACCGGGAATCAGCGTGCGGATGGAAACTTTGGCTTCAGGATTTGGAAGACGCGGTTTGAGGCCGTCTGAATGTTGGGTCGGGGCGGTACGGATATTGTGCCAACCTTTGTTTTCCTCCCATTCGGCGAGTGCGCCAAAATGCAGGTTGTCAAAACCTGCGGCGGTCTCGGTGCTGACCTTGCTGCTGCCGACGGCGGGGAAGAGTTTGCCGTCAAAGGCAATCGCCACTTGTTTGAGTTTGAGCGAGAAGGCGGAAACAGCGGTGGCAAGGTTGCGCGGCGCATCGCTGTTGGCGGCATCGTAAGGCCATTGTGAGCCGGTCAGGATAACGGGTTTGTCCAAGCCTTGCAGCGAAAGGGCGAAGAGGTTGGCGGTGTATGCCATGGTATCCGTACCGTGCAGCACCAAAATGCCGTCATAGTCAGGCAGTTTGGCGATAATAAGATCCAGCCAGTCGCGTTGGTTTTGTAGCATTACCGCGGAAGAATCGATGAGCGGCTGACAAACGTGCCATTCGAAATCAAGGCCGTCTGAAAAGGGGGCAAGGGCTTTATCGACGAGGGCGGTGTCGGGACGCAGGCCTGCGCTGCTTTGGGTCATGCCGATGGTGCCGCCGGTGTAGAGGACGAAGATTTTTTGTTTCATGGTGTTTCTGATGAATGATTGAGGCCGTCTGAAAGCGGGGAAGTGTTTCAGACGGCCTGGAATGGTTTATTGATTGGCTTGTTTTTTGGCTTTTGCAGCACGTTTTTCGTGTAATTTTTCACGGAAGAAGGTGTGGCGGCGGTGTTTTCTCCACCAAATCCAGCCGACGATGACTGCGCCGATGCCCAGTACGGTAAAGATACCGGATTGCAGGCTATGCATTTTTTTCATCAGCCAGTCGGTATTGCGTGCGCCGTATTCGCCCAGATAAATCCAAACCGGAACGGAAATCAGCGCGGCCAAGCCGTCCATCAGGATAAAACGTAGGTAGGAAACCTTGCGGCTGATACCAGCGGTCACGAAAACGGCAGTACGCAGGCCGGGCAGGAAACGGGCGACGAATAAAACCCAGTTGCCGTATTTGTCGAATTTTTCCTGTACTTGGGCGTAGCGTTTGGGTGTCATCACGCGGGCAATCGGTTTGAATTTAAGGATTTTTTGTCCCCAAATCCGGCCGGCCGCAAACATAAAGCCGTCGCCTACCAATACGCCGAGCATGCCGACGGCAAACATAATATGCGAGTTGGTATAACCCAGGCCGGAAATCACACCGCCGGTTACCAGTGTCAAATCTTCAGGAATCGGCACGCCGAAGCCGCAAATAACCAAAACGAAAAACACGGCCGCATAGCCGTATTCAACGAAAAAAGATTCTAAAATTGCAAACATGGCCGCCGTCCCACGATAAATATTGATTGATGATTGGATTAAGTTGGAATTTTACCAAAGATAAGGCCGTCTGAAAGCAATCACAAGCAGATATTGTTTAAATTTGACGGTAGTTTGCAAAAAATCTAGAAATTCGGACGTGGAAAGTTGGGATTTGAACAGATTTGGCAGGTACAATAGCCGCTGGTTTATCTTTCAAACCCGAAATGGCGGTCTGCTTTCAGACGGCCTGTTCAGGAAAATGAAATCATGAAATACAGAGATTTGCGAGAATTTATCGCCGGATTGGAAGCTGATGGCAAACTAAAGCGCATCCAGCATCCGGTGTCGCCGTATTTGGAAATGACCGAAATTGCCGACCGCGTGCTGCGCGCCGAAGGGCCGGCGTTGTTGTTTGAAAACCCGATTAAGCCTGATGGTACGCGTTATGATTATCCCGTCTTGGCGAATCTGTTCGGCACGCCCGAACGCGTGGCACTGGGCATGGGTGCGGACAGTGTGTCCAAGCTGCGTGAAATCGGGCAGACGTTGGCGTATCTGAAAGAACCCGAACCGCCTAAAGGCATCAAAGACGCATTTTCTAAACTGCCGTTGCTGAAAGACATTTGGAGCATGGCGCCGAACGTGGTGAAAAATGCGCCGTGTCAGGAAATCGTGCGGGAAGGTGAGGACGTTGATTTGTATAAACTTCCGATTCAGCATTGCTGGCCGGAAGACGTTGCGCCACTGGTAACGTGGGGCTTGACCGTTACGCGCGGACCAAACAAAAAACGCCAAAATCTCGGTATTTACCGTCAGCAACTAATCGGCAAAAATAAGCTGATTATGCGTTGGCTGTCGCATCGCGGCGGCGCGTTGGATTATCAGGAATTCCGCAAACTCAATCCCGATACGCCGTATCCCGTCGCCGTCGTGCTTGGCTGCGACCCTGCCACCATTTTGGGCGCGGTAACGCCCGTTCCCGATACCTTGAGCGAATACCAATTTGCCGGACTGTTGCGCGGTTCGCGGACGGAGCTGGTGAAATGTATCGGCAATGATTTGCAAGTGCCCGCACGCGCTGAAATCGTGCTGGAAGGCGTCATCCATCCGAACGAAACCGCGTTGGAAGGCCCATACGGCGACCACACGGGCTATTACAACGAGCAGGACCATTTCCCCGTGTTCACGGTCGAGCGCATCACCATGCGCGAAAACCCGATTTACCACTCCACCTACACAGGTAAACCGCCCGATGAACCCGCCGTTTTGGGCGTGGCATTGAACGAAGTGTTCGTACCGCTTTTGCAAAAGCAGTTCCCTGAAATCACTGATTTTTACCTGCCGCCCGAAGGCTGCTCCTACCGCATGGCGGTGGTGAGTATGAAAAAACAGTACGCCGGACACGCCAAGCGCGTGATGATGGGCTGCTGGTCGTTCCTGCGCCAATTTATGTACACCAAATTCATCATCGTGGTTGATGACGATGTGAACGTGCGCGACTGGAAAGAAGTCATCTGGGCGGTCACCACGCGCATGGACCCTGTACGCGACACTGTTTTGGTAGAAAATACGCCCATCGATTATCTCGACTTCGCCAGCCCTGTCAGCGGACTCGGCGGCAAAATGGGTTTGGATGCGACCAACAAATGGCCGGGTGAAACCGACCGCGAATGGGGGCGTGTGATCAAAAAAGACCCTGCCGTTACGGCCAAAATCGATCAGATTTGGGAGCGTTTGGGTTTGTAGATGTCGGATTTATTGGAATTTCTACTTCAAATATTGATGGAAATAATTGGGTCTATGTTTGAGGGTACGGTAGAAATATTGAAGCTCGATTGGAGAAAAAGAAAACTCTCCAAAAAAGGCTTGATAATGTTGGCCATATGGTTTGCCATCATTGTTGCACTGATTGTGTATATGGTCATTCCCCAATAAACATCTTATTCTGACAATGTATCTGTTAAAAGGCCGTCTGAAACTTTTTGGGTTTCAGACGGCCTTTAATTTGAAAATTTAGCGTGGTTTGAGCCACTTCCATTGTTCTTGTATGGTTTCTTGCAGGGCTTTTTGTTTTTCTGCAGGTGTGTTCATGCCATTGGTTAAGCGGCTGTAATCGAGGGTAATGGAAGGGTTTTGTACGGTACCGCCGATTTTGAGGGGAATCGGTTTGTTTTTAGGTTGCAGTACGTTGCTTATAAGCAGGTTTTCCGATAGCTTTTGGGTATTTAAATCGGTATAGCCGCTGCTGACAACGTGCAGGCTGTCAGAAAACAGTTCGGTGTTGATATGATGGCTGATGCCTTTCTCGATTTCGCTATTGAGGATGAAATGATGGAAAGGGGTTTTGAGGTTGCTGTTGTCGATTTTTTCCGAAGAGATGCCGTTTTTCAGAATGCTGTCCATATCGATGCCGTGCCATGCACCGTTGGTAATATCGAGAAGCAGGCTGCCGTTTAAGGCTTGTATCATTTGGGCACGGTCATTGCCGGTAGTTTTAATGTCGATAACGGCGTCGCCGCTGCCGCTGAAGCTGTGGAAACCGAACAGGTCTTGCAGCAGCGGCTGAATTTGTATGCCTTTTGCGTTTTGCTGAAGGTGGTAGGAAGCAGGTTGGGTTGCCGCAATACTCAGGCCTCCCTCGGTTTTGCCGCCATAAAGCCCGGCTTTGAAACGGTGTAGGGCTATATGTTCTTTATCGGCGGTGAGCAGGGATTCGATGTTTTCTAATTGCAGACCGGCAGTTTGAATGCTGCCGATTTGGAGGTTGGCCTCAATGTCGGGCAACCAGGATTTGGCCAGCAGGGAAGGAAGATTCAGTGATGGCTGGGTTTTCAGATCTTCCAAGTAAGGGGTCAGATTGAGTTTTTGTAAGGCGATACCGGCGTCAAGGTGCGGGCGCGGCTGGGCATCGCGTTGGTATTTAAAGGCCAAGGCGAGGGCTTGTCTGTCAAATGCGCCTTTCAGACGGCCTTCCCATGTATTGAGGCTGAAATTGGCCTGTCCTTCGAGTGTACTGATGAATCGGGGGCGGGGAAGGCGGTTGATGGTGTCTTGCAGGGTGCTGAGGTGCAGTTTGGGCGCATCAATGCCTTTGCCTTTTTGCCAAACCAATGGGCTGGAAAAGGTAAAGTTGGTTTGGAGTCGGTCGTTTTTATGGCTGCCTTTGAGTTCAAAATTGGCGGCGGTCAAAACGGTTGCGTAGAGGTTGGCTTTGTCCAGTTTGAATGAACCGTCCCATTGGTTGTTTTCACTGCCGGCGGTCAATGCGCCGTTGAGTGTGTTGAGGTGCAAATAGCC
>NZ_JBQCVF010000041.1:6753-15302 GCF_051962515.1 Neisseria sp. P0009.S007
TTGAATGAACCGTCCCATTGGTTGTTTTCACTGCCGGCGGTCAATGCGCCGTTGAGTGTGTTGAGGTGCAAATAGCCGTTTTTAAACTGCAAGAGGGGCGAGCGTGCGTTGATATGCAAGTTTTGATAGCCGCTTTCAGCTTGCAGATTGAAGTCGCGGAAAAGGGCGGTTTGGTTTTGCCAATTAAGGCTGCCTGCGATTTGGGCATCCAGCTTGTTTTTGAGTAATACGGTTTGCAGGTTTAATTTGAGGGCGGGAACGCTCCAGCCGGCATCATCTTGTACAAGATGGCCGGCCCCTTGCCAACTGATGGGGTTGCCTATGTTTTGCAGTGTGCCGCTGATATCGAATGGACGGCCGTCTGAATCGGCTCTGCGCAGGGAAAATTGCAGATCGTTTAAGGCAATATCTTGTTCTTTATTGTGGTAACGGATGCTGCCGTTATTGATGATGATGCGGTTGAGCTGAAAACTTTCTTTTGACGATGGGTCTTGTTGCAGGCAGGCGGGCAGATGGTGTTTTGAGTCCAGTGTCAGTGTCGGGTTTAAAAGAATCCATTTCTCAAGTATGGGCGCATCCGACCATAGGCTGCTCCAACCAAAGCCCATTTCGGACTCAGCGATGTTCAGCGTCGGCGTGTCAGGTTCGGAAGAGGAAAGGCTGAGGTCTTTTAAAATCAGCGTAGGGCGCGGTAGCCATTTTCTGCTGATATTGGCGTTGTATTTGACTTGGCAGCCATGGGCAGAAAAGTTTTTCTGTATGAATGCGTCGATGTTTTCTGTATTGAATATGCGGAACATTAAGGCACTCAATACCGCCGCGAGGCATAAAAGCACGGCAATGCTGAAAACCAGGGATTTCAGCCAAAATTTTCCTGAGTGCAACATGGAATGAACAGACAATTCAGATTCTCGCTTTGATGGGAGCTTTAAGGAGTGATTGGAAGTTTAAGCCTTGCTGCTTAAGCGTGTGGAAGTATAACACAGAGCGTGGGCCTGTGTTTCAGACGGCATCGGTATGTTAATAAAAAACACCGCCCGAAGGCGGTGTTGATTTAAGCATAAATTATTTACGCAGACCCAGGCGGGTAATCAGTGTACGGTAAGTATCAGGCTGAGTACGACGCAGGTAAGACAATAGGCGACGACGTTGGCTAACCATTTTCAACAGGCCGCGACGGCTGTGGTGGTCTTTAGGGTTGGCTTTGAAGTGAGGAGTCAGGTCGTTGATGCGGAAAGTCAACAGAGCGACTTGTACTTCAGAAGAGCCGGTATCGCCTTCTTTGCGTTGGAAATCTTTAACAATTTGTGCTTTTTGTTCTACGGTCAATGCCATGATGGATAACTCCGAAAATAAAAGAACCTTTTCAGGTTCGGACAAGTTTGCCAAGCCAAACGACCTAAGCAAACTCCTAAGTGCCTTTTTAGAAAGACGGGCGGATTATGCCACAATTTGTCTTTGTGCGCCATATCTTTTCAGACGGCCAAAAAAAGCGGCGATACCTTTCAGTACCGCCAAAGCTGCTTTGGTGATAAAAAACTAAACTTTATTTGCTCGCACAGCGGAAGCCCAAGTTATTTAAAACATATTTGGACTGTAGGCTGGTGCGGATGCCGTAGCGTAAGAATGCCGCATAGTTGGACGGGTCGCTTGAGCCTACGGATGCGCCGCTACAGAACATTTGTGTGTTGGACGAGCCGGCAGAGAGTTGGCTGCTGTTGAAGTCTTCAGTCCATTCCCAAATCAGGCCGTGCATATCGTATACGCCCCAGTAGTTGGGTTTGTTTTTACCGATGTCGTGCAGGCCGTTTCGGCCGCCGTCTGCATACCAATCCAAGATGGTGCGGTTGTAGCCGGGTTCGGCAGAGCCATCTTTTTGAGTGGTAGAAGCCAAGCCTGCAAATTCCCACTCGTCAATAGTCGGCAGGCGTTTGCCTTTGGAAACGCAGTAGGCATTGGCGGCAAACCATGAAACATTAGTTACCGGATGTTTGAGTTCGCTGGCTTTAGGCGCATAACTGTTGCTGCCGTTTTTTACCCAATGTTTCAGGTAAGCTTTTTCAGCTTGTTTAGAGCTGATTTTGTCTTTTTGCCATTGTGGATGTGTTTTCAAAAATTCGGCGAATTCGGCATTGGTTACAGGATATTTATCAAGTTGGAAGGGCTTGACTTTAATAAGGGAAGTCTCTTTTTTAAGATAGAGAGGGCGATAGCTGCCTCCTTCGATTTTTACCATTTCGGCTGCAAATGTATTGCCGCAGATTAAGGCACTGCCTAAGAGGAGGAGTCGTATGAGTTTCATGGTACGCCCTTATTATCGTTTGAAAACAGAAAATTTATTTTTAAGATAGCCTAATCATAACAAGGCCGTCTGAAAAATTAATCTGTCTGATTGAATAGGAAGATTAATTGTGATGGAAGCCACTGCGACTCTAAGAGAAGAGTAGCAGTGGCTTGGCGTATTAAACCGAGGGATTATTTAGCGGCTTCAGAAGCAGCAGGTGCGGCAGACGCAGCGGCTGGGGCAGAAGCGGCAGCACCGGCAGGTTGGTAAACGGTGTCGCTCAGTTTTTTGGTCATGATTTCAGGGTTTTCGTTACCCTCAACTTTCAATTGACCCAAAGCACCTTTGTTGAACGCACGGAAGATAGAGTGGTCAACTATAGTGTAGCTGCCTGGAATATCGACTTTGAATTCGATCATGGCGGCGCCACCGGCAGGAATCACAGTGCTTTGTACGTTTTCGTTAATCAGTTTACCACCTTCAACATATACTTTGTCGAAGATTTCGCCGATAACGTGGAAAGAAGATACCAAGTTAGGACCACCGTTACCAACGTACATACGAACAGTTTCACCAGCTTTGGCTTTCAGGGCGTTGTCACCGGCGATAGAGCCTACGTGACCGTTGAATACAACGTATTCAGGTTGTTCGGCAATTGCTTTGTCCATATCGAAAGGTTGCAGGCCTTGAGCGCCTTTTTTACCTTTAGTATAGAAGTCGCCTTGTACGATGTAGAACTCTTTATCTACTTTAGGCAGGCCTTCTTTAGGTTCAACCAAGATCAAACCGTACATACCGTTGGCGATGTGCATACCTACAGGAGCAACGGCACAGTGGTAAATGTACAAACCGGCTTGCAGAGCTTTAAAGCTGAAAGTAGAAGTGTGGCCTGGGGCAGTGAAAGAAGCTTCTGCACCACCGCCTTGACCGGTAGCAGCGTGGAAGTCAACGTTGTGAGGAACAGTAGAAGAAGGATTGTTAGAGAATTCTACTTCTACGGTATCGCCTTCGCGTACACGAATCATTTGGCCCGGAACGTCGCCGTTGAATGTCCAGTAGTGGTATTCAACACCGTCTTCCATAGTCATGGTTTTTTCGACGGTTTCCATTTTAACGCGTACTTTAGCCGGATGATCGCGATCGATTGCAGGTGGAACTTCCGGAGCGTGAGTCATGATGGCATCGACTACAGGCAATTCTGAAGAAGGAGTCTCGGCAGCAGCTTGTGAGTCAGAAGCAGCAGCAGGAGCTTCGGCAGAAGCGGTGGCAGCCGGAGTTTCAGCTGGTTTAGCAGCTTGTTCGCCGCATGCGGCCAGTGCAAATACAGAAGCGATAAGTGCAGCTAAGGTTTGGCGTTTCATGTTTAAAGTTTCCTTATTGTAAGAAAAGTTAAGTATCCTGATAGGATGGTTTGAAATTTTGTATGATTATGTAGGCGCTTGTTTGGGTGTATTTTGACATAAATCAAATTGTTCAATGAATATGAATCTTTTAATCCTTAAATACTCCTTTAGTAGTATAAAAAACTAAACCGAAAAGTTTATTTTTGTGTGAAAATGTTAGTGTGGGCTTAACACAAAATATAACAAAGGAGGAGTTATATAGGATAATAGGAATCAATATCATGTAAGTTAATGGTTTTAAAGGAATATTATTGACAAAATATTTCTTTACTTTTAAAACCGTGATACAATCTTTAACATTCATATTTAATGAATTAATACCCAACCACTTTTTACCAAAATCAAGGAGTACTCAAAATGGGACAGTACAAGAAGCTTTGGTACTTGCTGTTTGCCGTACTGGCAGTATGCTTTACCATTCTTGGTTATATGGGTAGCGAGGTCTATAAAAAGGCTCCGCCATACCCTGAACAAGTCGTTTCTGCATCCGGCAAAGTCCTGATGACCAAAGACGATATTTTGGCAGGTCAATCTGCATGGCAAACTACCGGCGGTATGGAAGTTGGCTCTGTATTGGGTCACGGTGCATACCAAGCTCCGGACTGGACTGCCGACTGGCTGCACCGCGAGCTGGTTGCATGGTTGGATCTGACTGCGCAAGAAACTTACGGCAAAAAATTTGACGAAGTTTCTCCTGAGGAACAAGCTGTTCTGAAAACCCGTTTGGCTGACGAATACCGCAACCAAAGCCGTATTAAGGAAGACGGTTCTGTCGTTATCAGCGATACCCGCGTGAAAGCGATCGAAAGTATTCTGCCTTACTATCACGGTGTGTACAGCGACGATCCTAAGTTCCAAACCACTCGCGAACACTTTGCAATGAAAAACAACACATTGCCAAGCCAAGAAGCGCGTGAAAAACTGTTCAACTTCTTCTTCTGGACTTCTTGGTCTGCTTCGGCTAACCGTCCTGATGAGAACTTCACTTACACCAACAACTGGCCGCACGAGCCTTTGATCAAGAACGTACCGACTACTGAAAACTACATGTGGTCCTTCACCAGCGTGGTATTGTTGCTGATGGGTATCGGCTTGCTGATGTGGGGTTACTCTTTCTTGACCAAACATGAAGAGGTTGAAGTACCTACTGAAGATCCTATCTCTAAAGTACAACTGACTCCTTCTCAAAAAGCGTTGGGCAAATATGTATTCCTGACTGTTGCGCTGTTTGTCGTACAAGTACTGTTGGGTGGTTTGACCGCTCACTATACTGTCGAAGGTCAAGGCTTCTACGGTATCGATACCGCCTTGGGCTTTGAAATGGCCGACTGGTTCCCATATGCGCTGACCCGTACTTGGCACATCCAATCCGCTATTTTCTGGATTGCAACCGGCTTCCTGACAGCAGGTCTGTTCTTGGCTCCGATTGTGAACGGCGGTAAAGATCCTAAATTCCAACGTGCCGGTGTGAACTTCCTGTACATCGCCCTGTTCATCGTAGTCGGCGGTTCTTATGCAGGTAACTTCTTTGCTTTGACCCACATCATTCCGCCTGAGCTGAACTTCTGGTTCGGTCACCAAGGTTACGAATACTTGGATTTGGGTCGCTTCTGGCAACTTCTGCTGATGGTCGGCTTGCTGTTGTGGCTGTTCCTGATGCTGCGTTGCACCATTTCTGCCTTTAAAGAAAAAGGTACAGACAAAAACCTGTTGGCTATCTTCGTAGCTTCTATGGTTGGTGTGGGTGTGTTCTATGCTCCTGGTCTGTTCTACGGTGAAAAATCTCCAATCGCTGTGATGGAATACTGGCGTTGGTGGGTGGTTCACTTGTGGGTAGAAGGTTTCTTCGAAGTGTTCGCTACTGCCGCTTTCGCATTCATCTTCTATAACATGGGCTTTGTCCGCCGTAGTACTGCCACTGCTTCTACTTTGGCTGCTGCTGCCATCTTCATGTTGGGCGGTATTCCAGGTACATTACACCACTTGTACTTCTCTGGTTCTACCTCTGCCTCTATGGCAATCGGTGCATGTTTCTCCGCTTTGGAAGTTGTGCCTTTAATTCTGCTGGGTCGTGAAGCTTATGAACACTGGTCTTACCAACACCTGTCCGACTGGGCGAAACGTCTGCGTTGGCCTCTGATGTGCTTCGTAGCAGTTGCCTTCTGGAACATGATTGGTGCCGGCGTATTCGGCTTCTTGATTAACCCGCCGATTTCTCTGTTCTACATCCAAGGTCTGAACACTACTGCAGTTCATGCTCACGCGGCTCTGTTCGGTGTGTACGGTTTCTTGGCTCTGGGCTTCGTATTGCTGGTTGCACGTTACCTGAAACCTAATGCTCAATTTGACGACAAACTGATGACTTGGGCATTCTGGCTGTTGAACGGCGGCCTGGTGGGTATGATTGCTATCAGCCTGTTGCCGGTCGGCGTGATTCAAGCTTACGCTTCTATCACTCATGGTCTGTGGTATGCACGTAGTGAAGAATTCCTGCAAATGGAAATTCTGGATACCCTGCGTTGGGTTCGTACTGCTGCTGACTTGATCTTTATCGGTGGTGCTGTCTGCGTTGCTATCCAAGCTACCAAAATCGTATTCAGCCGCGATAAATAATCTTAAGCTGAATTAAATCGAAGGCCGTCTGAAAAGTTTTCAGACGGCCTTTCTGTTATAATTTCAACATTCTTAAATTGACAAGACAAAACATTATGTTCAATCAAGCTGCTCAAGAGCTGACCACTGTTCGCGATTTGCTGCGTTTCGCCGTCAGCCGTTTTAACGATGCCGGACTGTTTTTCGGACACGGAAGCGATAATGCCCATGACGAGGCAGCCTATCTGATTTTGCACACTTTGAATCTGCCTTTGGATACGTTGGAACCTTATTTGGATGCTAAATTGTTGCAAAGTGAGAAGGAAGAGGTGTTGTCCATTCTCGAACGCCGCGCAGTGGAGCATATTCCTGCCGCGTATCTGACGCATCAGGCATGGCAGGGCGAGTTTGATTTTTATGTTGATGAGCGCGTTATCGTGCCTCGTTCTTTCATTTACGAATTGCTGGGCGACGATATCCGTCCTTGGATTGAACATGATGAGTTGGTGCATCGAGCTTTGGATTTGTGTACCGGTAGCGGCTGTTTGGCCATTCAAATGGCGCACCACTATCCTGATGCACAAATCGATGCCGTTGATTTAAGCTTGGATGCGCTGGAAGTAGCCGCCATCAATATTGAAGATTATGGTTTGGAAGACCGCATCAGCTTGGTGCATACCGATTTATTCGAAGGTTTGGATGAAACATACGACTTAATTGTTTCCAATCCGCCTTATGTCGACGCGGAATCAGTGGAAGCGTTGCCTGATGAATACCTGCACGAGCCGGAATTGGCTTTGGGTAGTGGCGAAGATGGTTTGGACGCTACACGTCAAATCATTCTGCAAGCGGCGAAATATTTGAATCCAAAAGGTGTATTGCTGGTTGAAATCGGTCACAATCGTGAAGTATTGGAAGCGGCTTATCCCGAATTACCGTTTACTTGGTTGGAAACCAGCGGTGGCGATGGGTTTGTATTCTTGTTGACCCGCGAGCAATTATTGGGTGAAGAATAGATTATTTTGATATAAATAAAATAAAGGCCGTCTGAAAAAGTTTTAGACGGCCTTTGTTTTATAAAATTTTTAATATTTTAAGAAAATACAAATTCCTATGGTATGCCGAATATGAAATCCAAGCAGGCTTTGAAACTATGGCTTATAATATTTGTCATAGATTTAAATGCCGGTAGATTTTTATTACTGACTTTTTGTAGAACATATACTGCCAAACTCCATATTATGAATAATTATTTAAAATCAGGCCTGTTGGCTGCTGCTTTGTTCAGTATGCCCGTTGCCGCCTTTGCCCAGCAACATACCGTTTATTTCAATCAAAACGGTAAACTGACGGCGACCATGCCTTCGGTTGCTTATGTCCGCCAATACAAGATTGAGGCAGGTAAGGCACAGGTGCAGGATTTTTACTATCCATCGATGAAAAAATATTCTGATCCTTATGAAGTACCTGCCGGTCAGATTAAGGTTTTTGTGCCGGCGTTGGATAATGGCACATTAACCCTGTGGCATTTCAACGGTCAGAAAAAGATGGTTGGCAGCTATCGCAACGGCAAACCGCATGGCGAGTGGGTCAACTGGTATCCAAACGGCAAAAAATCCGCAGTAATGCCTTATCAAAATGGCTTGAGTGAGGGCGTGGGTTCGCGCTATTACCGAAATGGCGTGAAAGAAAGCGAAATTCAGTTTAAGCATGATAAAGCCAATGGCCATTGGAAACAATGGTATTCAGACGGCAGTCCGAAAACTGAAATGATGATGAGCAATGACAAACCGACGGAGATCATTAGTTGGGATGAAAATGGCCGCATCGTGTCTGAATTGAGTATTCGCAACGGTAAACGCAGTGGCATTATTTTGGATTGGTATGATGATGGTGCGAAGAAATCTGAGCTAGTTTATAAAGACGACCAGTTGGTGAAAAAAACTTTCTGGGATACGGACGGATACGTTCTCGAATAATTTTGATTATAAAAAACCGCAGGCTGATTAGCTTGCGGTTTTTTATTACATACAGCCTTTGTTTTGGCACAGGGTAAATAACGGCACGCCGCTTTCACGGATTTTTTTGCCGCCGTCCAAGTCGGTAAATTCCAGAATGGCAGCCGTTTCGATTACTTCGCCACCTAATTTGCGGATCAGCTCGACACCTGCCAGCATTGTGCCGCCAGTTGCCACCAAATCATCTACCAACAAAACGCGTGCGCCCGGCTTGATGGCGTCGGTATGGATTTCTACCGTTGCTTCGCCATA
>NZ_JBQCVF010000042.1:0-15265 GCF_051962515.1 Neisseria sp. P0009.S007
TCGCTGGTTTTTTCGCTGTCGTCTGCAATATGGCGAAATTTGATACCTGTACGCGTGGTAATCCACTCGTCGGAAGTGTCCACTTTTTTGGCAAGGTCGTCATTGCTGACGCGGTTGGCAGGAAGGTAGCTGCCTGTACCGGAAATTTTGGCATATTGCATGAGAACGGCCTTTTTAGAGAGTTGATTCAGATAGTCGGGTATTGTAAGCGAAAATGGGAAAATTCCCAATATTAAGAATGAAGTCGGTGATTAAAGATAAAAACAGGCCGTCTGAACTTTTTGGAGTTTCAGACGGCCTGTGTATATCAGCCTTAAGCTTCCGTTGCTGGAGTAGCGGTTTCTTCCAGTTCGGCTGCTGCTTTGGCGGCTTCCAAAGCAGCCAACTGGGTGGCTACGCCTTGTTCGATTTTAGCGAGGCCGGCGGATTTGGCTTCGTGGTAGGCTTCTTCCAAAGCATAACGGAAGCCGACTTCGTCGGTTCCACCGTGGCTCTTAATCACAATACCGCGTAAACCAAGCAGGATGGCGCCGTTAAATTTGCGCGGATCCAGTTTGCCTTTCAAACCTTTGAGTGCGGGCAGGGCGGCAATGGCGGCAAGTTTGTTGAACAGGGTGCTTTTGAATTCACGACGGATGGCGCCGCTCATGAATTTAACCGCGCCTTCGATGGTTTTGAGCATAACGTTGCCGACAAACCCGTCTGCGACAACGACATCGGCTTCGCCATACAAAACGCTGTTGCTTTCGATATTGCCGATAAAGTTGAGTTTGCTGCTGCTCAACAGTTTAAAGGTTTGTTTGACGGCATCCGTACCTTTGATGTCTTCTGTACCGACGTTCAAGAGGGCGACGCGCGGGCTACCTTTTTCGGGGTGTAGCGCGTGTACCAGCTCGCTGCCGATGATGGCAAATTGAACCAGTTGTTCGGGCGTACAGTCGACGTTAGCTCCCAAATCCAAAGCCAGAGTAACGTGTTCGCTGTCGGAAGGCAGGAATTTGGCGATAGCAGGGCGCTCAATGCCGGGAATGGTTTTGAGGACGAATCGGGCGGTCGCCATCAGTGCGCCGGTATTGCCTGCCGATACGGCAGCTTGCGCGTTGCCTTCTTTAACTTGGTTGATGGCGATGCGCATGGATGATTCTTTTTTATTTTTCAGCGCAGATTGCGGTGCTTCATCCATTTCGACGACTTGCGCTGCATGGCAGACAGTAATGCGGTCCATAGGTGCGCCTGCCGAGCTTAATGCTTGGCGGACTGCTGCTTCATCTCCGACCATAATCAGATGTACGTCGGATTGCTGTTTCAGGAAATCCACTGCACCGGGGACGGTAATCGCAAGGCCTGCATCTCCGCCCATGGCATCTACGGCCAGTGTAATCATGTTGTTCTCCGGTTTGTGTGTTTCAGACGGCATCAAACAATCGGAAAAGCACACTCATCCGATTTTCAGGAGATTGAATGGAAAATCAGATGAAAAGGCTTGTTGCGATGGTCGTACCAGATTTATTGGTTTTGCGCGGCCAATTTGTTGTGTTCGTCGATGTCCAGCGCGTCCCAAGGATAGTTGATCCACCAGTCTTCAACGGTGATGCCGCTGAAATAAGGGATGCCTTCGGGAATCTTGCCAACTTTGGCTTTGATTTTTTCATGCAATACTGCCACGCCGATAGTGCCGAAATCTTCTTTCAACAATTCGTTCAGGCAGAATTCCATGGTAACGCGGCTGTCGTCCACTTCGTCAACAACCAGTACGTTTTTGCCTTTCAGTACATCGGGAACGGGATCGAGCCATTGGACTTTTTTCACTTCCTCGGTCACTTGACCTTCGTGATCGTTGTCGTAGTAGGCTGTGGTGACGGCGTAAATCGGAATTTCCAAGAAGCAGCGCAACATGCGGGCAGGGATAAAACCGCCGCCGCCAATGGCAATCATGGCATCGTATTTGGTGCCGGAGTTTTGGATTTTTTCCGCCAATCCTTTGATTACGCGGTGGATGTCGTCGTAGGTGTACCAGATTTTACGTTTCATGGTGTGCTTCCGAAGAGGAAAATACAGGGTGCAATGCAAAAAAGCCAGTCATTGCATGGCAATATTCTGGCTTTTTCAGTCAGACGAACGGATTATTCGCCTTTAGCTTTTACCACTTTACGGCCACGGTACATACCGTTTGGAGAAATGTGGTGTGGACGATGCACTTCGCCGGTTGCGCTGTCAACAGACAGAGAAGGCGCAGTCAGAGCGTCGTGTGAACGGTGCATACCGCGTTTAGAAGGGGATTTTTTGTTTTGTTGAACGGCCATTTCAAGCTCCTAGATAAATAAACTGTGTCCTAATTAACTGCTTTTCAAACCTGCTAAAACAGCGAAGGGGTTTGGTTTGTCCCGATTGACTTCGTCCAGTGTTCCATTGTTGCCGCAGTCTTCGTGTCGAGGGGAGAAAGGGAGCGACATCAGGATTTGGTCTTCAACCAGAGTCCGCACGTCAAGCTCTTTTTCGAGCAGCATGCCTTCCAATTCTTCATCGGTAAGCATGGCTTCGTCCAAACTCTCTTCATCGGCAAACAGGACGATACGGCTGGTTTCATCGAGTAGAAACGGCATGGGCGTAATGCAACGCTGGCAAATCAGGGGCATGTCGGCTTTGACGTTTAAATCGAGAAACAGACGTTGCAGCCGGTCGCGACCGCCTTGCAGCGTAAACGACACGCGTGTCTGTTTGTCGGCCGGATAATCGTGCGAACTGACTCGTTCATCCAATTCTTCGAGCAGGAAGCTGCCTTGCAGATTCTGCCCTTCGGCGGCGAAAACTTCTGGGTCAATCAAATTAGGGTATGACATAAACGGAGTATGATATAATTTTGGCAGTCTAACGTCAATGTTTTTAAGTAAAAATATGGAAGTAAAACTGCCTTTGGTTTTAGGGTCGAGTTCGGTTTTCCGCTGCGGACAGCTTCGCCGTTTGGGTATCGATTTTCAGACGGCATCGCCTGATTTTGACGAAACGCCTATTGCGGGCGAACATGCAGGCGAAACGGCGCTGCGTTTGGCGGAAGGCAAAGCCCGTTCATTGGCGGCAGCTTTTCCTGCCGCGCTGATTATCGGTGCAGACCAAGTGGCATGGTGCGAAGGACGTCAATTGGGTAAGCCGATGAACGTCGCAAATGCACAACAGATGCTGGAAAACTTAAGCGGAAAACGGATTGAATTTTACAGCGCAATCGTGCTTTTGAATACTGCTACGGGCAAGGTTCAGCATCATGTCGATCATACGGTGGTTGCCATGCGCCAGTTGTCGCAGGAACAAATCAGCCGATATTTGGAACGCGAGCCGGATGCAGTTTATTGCGCCGGTGCGGCGAAAAGCGAGGGTTTGGGCGCCGCTTTGTTGGAGCGGATTGAAAGTACGGACCCGAATGCTTTGATCGGCCTTCCGATTTTCCGTCTGATTGATTTTTTGAAAAACGAAGGTGTGGAAGTTTTATAGTTTGAGGCCGTCTGAATGTGTTCAGACGGCCTGAGATTTTTTGGAGTTGCAAGAATGAAACCGATTTTGTATTTGATTCCTACCCCTTTGGGTGCGCCTGATACGCCATGCCTGTTGCCGCATGAACAACAGGCGATTGTCGGGCTGACGGATTTTGTCGTAGAAGCGGAAAAAACAGCGCGCGCGCATTTGAAACATTTGGGCGTAACTACGCCTATCCGCGAGCTGAATCTGCAAACGCTGAATGAACACACGGATTTGAAGACTTTGCCGGAATTGCTGAAACCTTTGCAAGAAGGGCGCAGTATGGGTATTGTCAGTGAGGCAGGTTGCCCGGCTGTTGCCGACCCGGGCGCGAATTTGGTGGCGTTGGCGCATAAACACGGTTTTGAAGTACGACCTTTGGTCGGGCCGTCCAGTTTGTTGCTGGCGCTGATGGCTTCGGGTGCGAATGGTCAGAACTTTGCGTTTAAGGGTTATTTGCCGTCTGAAAAAAATGAGCGGATTCAGTGTTTGAAGGCTTTGGAACAACGTTCGCGCCAGCAGAATGAAACGCAGCTGTTTATCGAAACGCCGTATCGCAACGATGCGTTGTTGGCTGATGCGGTGGAAAACCTGCATCCTGAAACGCGATTATGCGTGGCCACGGACTTAACCTTACCGACACAGGAAATCATCAGCCAAACGATTGCGCAGTGGCGGAAAAGAAAAGAAATGCCGAATTTGAAAAAACGCCCGACGATTTTTGTGCTTCATGCCGCTTAAAACTGGATTGGGTTCAATCTCAAACTGTATTTGTTTGAGGAAATAAAAAAGGCCGTCTGAACAACAGACGGCCTTTATGTTGCCTAAGCTTTTATCAAGAAACGACTTCGCCTTGGGCGCGTTGTTTTTCGATGCTGCGGTTGATGTGCCATTGTTGGGCGATGGTCAAGAGGTTGTTGACTACCCAGTACAGAACCAAACCGGCAGGGAAGAAGAAGAACATGATGGAGAAAATCAAAGGCATGACTTTCATCATTTTCGCCTGCATAGGGTCGGTTGACGGCGGATTCAGATAAGTTTGTGCAAACATGGTCGCCGCCATAATCAAAGGCAGGATGTAGAAAGGATCCGGACGGCTCAAGTCGGTAATCCAACCCAACCAAGGCGCTTGACGCAATTCTACGGAGGCGAACAATGCCCAGTACAGACCGATGAAGACGGGGATTTGCAACAGCATAGGCAGACAGCCGCCCAGCGGATTGATTTTCTCGTCTTTGTAAAGCTGCATCATGGCTTGTTGTTGCGCCATGCGGTCATCGCCGTATTTCTCTTTGATAGCTTGCAATTTAGGTGCAGCGGCACGCATTTTTGCCATAGAGCGGTAAGAGGCGTTGGTCAACGGGTACAGCACGGCTTTGACGATGATGGTCAAAACGATGATTGCCCAGCCCCAGTTGCCGATGATGTTGTGCAGTTGGTTCAAGAGCCAGAAGAGCGGGGAGGCGAACCAGTGTACTTTGCCGTAGTCTTTGGCCAGTTGCAGTTTGTCGGCGATGTTGGCGATAACGGAAGTGGTTTGCGGACCGGCATACAGGTTGATGGCGGTTTCGGCTTTCGCGCCGGCTTGAATGGCGGCTAAAGGCACGCTGACGCTTGCGCTGTACAGGTTGTCGTTGCGACGTTTGATGTCGATACGGCAGTCGCCTGCGGCGCAAACGCTTTGGCCGTCTTTAGGCTGCAAAATCCAAGTGGACATGAAATGGTGTTCAATCATGCCGAGCCAGCCGGTCGGCATTTTGCGGATGTATTCGGCTTCGGATTTGCCGGATTTGGCATCGTCGTCCAAATCAGAGAAGCTGACTTTTTGGAAGCCGCCTTCAGGGGTGTAAACCACCGGGCCGACGTAAGAGCGGGTAAAGTAGCCTTGGCCTTCAGGTTCGCTGTGGTCGCGGACGATGCGGTAGTCTGCGCTCAGGTTGACGGGTTGGCCTTTGCTGTTGGTAATGTCGAAACGGACGTTAACCAAGTAGCTGCCTTTGGTAAAAGTATAAACTTTGTCGATTTTCAGGCCGTTGGTTTCAGGTGCGCTCAGGCGGACTTCAACTTTGTCGCCTTCCAAACTGTATTGTTTTTGCGGAGCGGTAAAGCTGATGCCTTTTAGTACGTTGTTACCTTGTGCGTCCAAAAGCTCGGATTGGGCAACGTAGGTGTATTCCTTGCCGTCGTTAAACAGGACGAAAGGTTTGTGTTCGTCACCGGTTGCTTTGTATTGCAAGAGGGTCAGCTGGCGCAGATCGCCGCTTTTTTCATCGATGACGGCTTTGACCGTGTCTGTGGTAACGGTAATGGGGGTGGCTGGAGCAAGCGCGGCTTCGGCAGCGGCTTTTGCCGGAGCAGCGGCCGTTTGCTGTTGCGCGGCTTGTTGCGCCGGATTAGGTTTGGGGCTGGGGAAAAAATGTTCCCAGCCGGCAAAAATTGCCACTGAAATGGCAAAAAACGCCATTAGTCTTTTAAAATCCATAAGAGATTCCTGGAATTGACGGATAGGTAATCGAGATGAAAACTGCTTCAGACGGCATTATATAGAAACCGACGGGAAATTAAAGGAAATCGTGTTCTTTAAATGGTTGACAGCAGCATTATGGAACAGGGTCATGTCCGTGTCCGCCGAAAGGATGGCATCGTGCGATGCGTTTGATTGCCAGCCATCCGCCTTTGAATGCGCCGTATTTTTTGACGGCTTCGACTGCGTATTGTGAACAGGTCGGGGTATAGCGGCAGCGCGGCGGAATGAGGGGGCTGATGCAGTATTGGTAAAAGCGGATGAGTGCAAGGAGGAGCTTGGAAAGCAGGGTATTCATCAGCGTTTTTTCATCAGCTGGGCAAGTTGGTTTCGAGCTTCCGGGGCAGTTTCCCGATTAAACGCCTGACGCACGCGCACAACAAAATCATGCGGCGGCAGCTGGTGTTGATTCAGCCTGAACCAGTCGCGGATGACGCGCTTCATATAATTGCGGTCATGGGCGCGTTTGGCGGTCTTTTTGCTGACGACCAAACCAAGGCGCGGATGGCCGAGCGCGTTGTCTGCGGACTGGGAGACTTGCAGCAAATCGCGGCTGCGTCGGTTTTTCAACGCAAAAACGGATGAAAAATCATCCGTTTTTAATAAGCGATACTGCTTTGAGAAGCCGTAATTCAAAATTATACAGCCAAGCGTTTGCGGCCTTTGGCGCGACGGGCAGCCAATACTGCGCGACCACCACGAGTTTTGGAGCGAACCAAGAAGCCGTGGGTGCGTTTGCGTTTGGTAACGGAAGGTTGATAAGTGCGTTTCATGATGTTTCCTAAAAATTGGTAGATAATTAAACCGTGAATTACACTCCAATTTGCCGCTTTTGTCAATCAATATAAAAACTTTTCGTTGGCCAAAGTGTGACAACGGGTTTTATGCATTGATAGAATTTGTGGATAAAATTTTGCGGCGGTTGTGGATAAAAAAGAGCAGAATGGGTATAATCGCCCAACCTTGCTTTTCTCTGTGCGCAAGGCCGTCTGAAAGCAGCGGGAGTATCGTAAGAATTTGATTTTTATCGGATTGCCTGTCTGCTCTGCCTTCTTGTATTTCCCAAATCTTCCATTTTCCGAGCTTAATCTCATGACGTTAGCTGAATTTTGGCCGCTGTGCCTTTGCCGCCTTCACGAAATGTTGCCTGCCGGGCAGTTTGCGCAATGGATTGCGCCTTTGACCGTGAGCGAAGAAAACGGCGTATGGGTGGTGTATGGTAAAAACCAATTTGCCTGCAATATGCTCAAAAGCCAGTTTGCCGCCAAAATTGACGCCGTGCGTGCCGAATTGGTGCCTCAGCAGGCTGCTTTCGCGTTTAAGCCGGGCGTAGGTACGCATTATGAAATGGCGGCTCAGACTGTTGCGCCGGTGCAAGTGCAAGAAGTCATTGAAGTTGAAGAATTTGTAGAGCCTGTTCAAATGCCTTTGCAAACTGCTGCGCCAATGGAAGAAGATAGGCCGTCTGAAACGGTTTCCAAGCCTGCCACTGCCATGACGGCTGCCGAGATTTTGGCACAACGCATGAAAAACCTGCCGCATGAGCCTCAAGTGCAAACTGCCGCTCCGGCTGAGTCTAAAGCAGTTGCCAAAGCCAAAACCGACGCACAACACGATGCGGAAGAAGCGCGCTACGAACAGACCAATCTGTCGCGCGACTATACATTTGAAACTTTGGTGGAAGGTAAGGGCAACCGCCTTGCCGCCGCAGCCGCCCAAGCGATTGCTGAAAATCCGGGGCAGGGCTACAACCCGTTTTTCTTATACGGCAGTACTGGTTTGGGTAAAACCCACTTGGTGCAGGCCATCGGCAACGAATTGTTGAAAAACCGTCCTGATGCCAAAGTGCGCTATATGCACTCGGACGACTATATCCGCAGCTTTATGAAGGCTGTGCGCAACAATACTTACGATGTATTCAAGCAACAATACAAACAATATGACCTGCTGATTATCGACGATATTCAGTTCATCAAAGGCAAAGACCGCACGATGGAAGAATTCTTCTATCTGTACAACCATTTCCACAACGAGAAAAAACAGCTGATTCTGACGTGCGACGTATTGCCTGCCAAAATCGAGGGCATGGACGACCGTCTCAAATCCCGTTTCTCATGGGGTTTGACGTTGGAACTTGAACCGCCCGAATTGGAAATGCGCGTGGCGATTTTGCAGAAAAAGGCAGAAGCAGCCGGTATCAGTATCGAAGACGAAGCCGCTCTGTTTATCGCCAATCTGATCCGCTCCAATGTGCGTGAGCTGGAAGGTGCGTTCAACCGTGTCAGCGCCAGCAGCCGTTTTATGAATCGTCCTGTCATCGACATGGATTTGGCGCGTACGGCTTTACAGGATATTATTGCCGAAAAACACAAAGTCATTACCGCAGACATCATCATCGATGCGACAGCCAAATACTACCGTATTAAAATCAGCGATATATTAGGCAAAAAACGTACGCGCAACATTGCCCGTCCGCGCCAAGTTGCCATGAGCCTGACCAAAGAGCTGACCACGCTCAGCCTGCCTTCTATCGGCGATGCCTTTGGCGGCCGCGACCACACGACCGTGATGCACGGTGTCAAAGCGGTGGCGAAACTGCGTGAAGAAGATCCCGAATTGGCACAAGACTACGAAAAACTGCTGATTTTGATTCAGAACTGACCCAATGCAATATTCAGACGGCCTGATGTCAATGTGAGGCCGTCTGAATACAAAAAATATTTTAAAATACCCAAATCAACCGATTTCAAATTCAAAGGAATGGAACATGCTGATTTTACAAGCCGATCGCGACAGTCTGCTCAAGCCGTTGCAAGCCGTTACCGGTATTGTCGAACGTCGCCATACTCTGCCGATTTTGTCCAATGTGTTGCTGGAAAGCAAAGACGGACAAACCAAACTTTTGGCAACCGACTTGGAAATCCAAATCAATACCGCCGGCCCTGAAAGTCAGGCAGGCGATTTCCGCATTACGACCAACGCTAAAAAATTCCAAGACATTTTGCGCGCCCTGCCTGACAGTGCGTTGGTGTCACTGGATTGGGCGGACAACCGTTTGACTTTGCGCGCGGGCAAATCCCGTTTTGCCCTGCAAACCCTGCCTGCTGAAGACTTTCCGTTGATGAACGTCGGCAGCGACGTCAGCGCGACTTTCTCGCTGACTCAAGAAACCTTCAAAACCATGCTTTCGCAAGTGCAATACAGCATGGCGGTTCAAGATATCCGCTATTACCTCAACGGCTTGCTGATGCAGGTTGAAGGAAACCAATTGCGCCTTGTTGCAACCGACGGCCACCGCCTTGCTTATGCGGCCAGCCAAATTGAGGCAGAACTGCCGAAAACGGAAGTGATCCTGCCGCGCAAAACGGTATTGGAGCTCTTCAAGCTGTTGAACAATCCGTCCGAGTCCATCACCGTTGAGCTTTTGGACAATCAAGTACGCTTCCAATGCAATGGCACGACTATTGTCAGCAAAGTCATCGACGGCAAGTTCCCTGACTTTAACCGCGTGATTCCTTTGGATAACGACAAGATTTTCCTCGTGTCCCGTACCCAGCTTTTGGGTGCGCTTGAACGTGCCGCCATTCTTGCCAATGAAAAATTCCGCGGCGCACGACTGTTTCTGCAGCCTGGTTTGCTGAGTGTCGTATGTAGCAACAACGAGCAGGAAGAAGCGCGCGAAGAGCTGGAAATCGCTTACCAAGGCGGAGAACTGGAAGTCGGTTTCAACATCGGCTACTTGATGGACGTGTTGCGTAACATCCACTCCGACGATATGCAGCTTGCTTTCGGCGATGCTAACCGTTCAACGCTGTTTACCGTGCCAAACAATCCGAACTTCAAATACATCGTAATGCCGATGCGTATTTGATTCGGAAAACAAACAAAAAGAGCGTGTAGGGTACACGCTCTTTTTTATAGGCTTGAATCAAAAGGCCGTCTGAAAATTGTTTTTCAGACGGCCTTTCTATCAAACCGGGATGATTCGGCTAAATAGGAAGACTGGGATTAACGTGGACGTGGTTCGCAGTTTTTCACCAGGAATGAGCCGTTAGGGGCGTTCACGCCAACTACTTCAGAAGTAGTGTGGGTGTTTTTGTCGATGAAACCGGCAGACATTACATAGCCGCGACGGTTGGTGAAAGTAGTGCCAGTGCTGTCAGAACGTTTTTTGTCGACAACCAAAGAGGCTTTTTTGCCACCGGCGTTTACGTCAGCAGTAACTGCACGGCCGCTACGGTCAAAGCCGTACATCACGTTTAGTGATTTGCCACCGTCACAACGGTAAGAAACGAAGCCGGCAGGTGCAGCGGCAGCAGAGAAGGAAACAGTAGCCAATGCGGCTGCAGTGATAACAGAAAGTAATTTCATGATCTAAGCTCCATATGAGGGTTGTGTGTTATCTTGCAAAGTGAGAAAGGGTTTCCGTTTGCAGATGAAGCGTATTTTAGGCGTTTTGTCGGTAGTGGCAATTAGGTAAATTGCAAAACAGTGTTTACTTATGATTACCCGATTGTTTATTAATAGAAAGTTGTTTGTAATTTGGTGTTGCAAAGTAGTTATGTGGGTTGTTGCGGAATATATACATTAATGATTCTTTAAGAAATATAGCGAAAGAATACAAAAAAGGCCGTCTGAATATTCAGACGGCCTTTGATATGAAGCGGTTTACAAAAAGAAAATTGCAGCCACAGTCACGGCGATGATGCCGTAGATGGTCATTGGGATGACAGTTTTCTTGATGATGGCACCTTCGGCGTTGTTCACGTTCAACACGCTGCATACGGCGATGATGTTGTTGATGCAGACCATGTTACCCATTGCGCCGCCGACGGATTGCAGGGCGAGGATGAGGGTAACGGACAGGCCGGTATCAAGCGCGATTTGTTGTTGAATCGGACCAAAAGTCAGGTTGGATACAGTGTTGGAACCGGAGAAGAATGCACCGATTGCGCCAAGGTAAGGGGAGAAGTACACCCAGTGTTCGCCTGCCATCGCGGCAAACTCTTTACCGATGATTTTCACCATGGAGTCATCGCCGCCAACCATCATCAGCTGAACCATAATCAGCGCACCCATCAGGGCAAGCAGAGGTTTTTTGGTTTGGTTGAAGGTTGCCGCGTAGAAAGACCATGCATCTTTGAATTTGGTTTGGTACAGCAGGATGCAGATCCAAACGGTGAAGACAAACGGAATCCAAGCCGGAACGTAGAGGGTTTGGTAGGAAGCGTTCACGCCTTGGCCGAAGATGTTGCCGAAGGTAATGGTCAGGGAGTCGCTGACGGTAATTTTGGATAAGTTAAACGGCAGTTGGAAGCTGAACCATTCTTCTTTACTGGTCAGCAGGCCTTTGATGCCCAACTGTTTGATACGGGTTACCACCAGCATGCCGATCAGCATACCCAAAGGAGCCAGTGCTTTGGCAACTTGTGCGAAAGGTACTTTTTCTGCATTCGGGTCTTTGGCGTAATCTTTGCTCAAGCCCCAGCCGCGGTTTGCTGCGAATACGGACACCATCAGGCCGATTGCGCCGGCAACCAGAGATGGGAATTCTTCATTGACCATCGCCAATGCAACGTAAGGAAGGGTACAGGAGAATACGGCGATACCGATAAAGCCCAGGTTTTTACGGATTTCAGCCCAAGGTACGATGAAGCTCAAGCCGATGACGGGGATGATGAAACCAGCAAAGAAGTGCATGACGCCGGTTTGCATACCGATTTCCATAATGCTCTTTTGATCCAAGCCCAAAGGCGCAAAGCCGAACCAAGTCGGAGTACCTACTGCACCGAAGGAAACAGGTACGGAGTTCATCACCAAAGCGAAGATGGCTACTTTTAACGGGTTGAAGCCCAAGCTCATCAGGATTGGCGCGGCAATGGCGGCAGGCGTACCGAAACCGGACGCGCCTTCAATCATAAAGGCGAAAGACCAGCCGATGATCATCAATTGGGCAATCGGGTTCGGGCTGATGGTGGCCAGCCATTTGCGGATGACGTCGATACAGCCGGTGGTTTCCATCATGCGGTTGAACATAATGGCACCGAAAATCACGGTAATCGGGGTCAGGGTAGAGACGAGGCCGGACGCGGCTGTTGCGTTGAGCAACATGGCGTTGTCGCCGAAATAAAACAGTTTGATGGCATAAATCAGCGCGGCGGTAATCGGCAGCGCGACGTAGGACGGCATACTGTTTTTCTTAACCATCAGCCAGATCAGCAGCACGATGGGAAAAATACTGAGAAAGAGAGCCATGGGATTATCCTCGGGGCAACGGGCATCATAACCGTCAATCAATGGCGGTTTGATGCGATGTGTTGAGTAATAGATGTTTTTCGAATAAGGATTGCCACCTTTTTAGATGCAATCAGTTATCAGGTAAATTGGTTTTACCAATTTATGAAAACTGTTGCACACTTTACGTAATCTTATGTAATCGGTCAAGGGGTTTGTAATAAAAAAGGCCGTCTGAAATAGGGTTTTCAGACAGCCTGAGAGCATTGCCAGTAGTGCATTTGGTCGAATATGGAATGGTATTTACATTAAATATTTTGTAAAGGTTTTGTTTTTAATTGATTTCAAACGAATTATTCTATTCCTGCCCATTTATGCGTTTGTACGCTCAGTTGCCAATGGACGGGGGCGTCGGCTCGGCTGTTTAACACGCCGATTTGGCGGATGGTGTCGTAGATATTCATTGCGCCGTCTTGTTCGCAGGGGGAAAGATAGTAATGTCGGGCGCGGATTTTGCGTTCCATCTCTTGGCAAAACGAAATGACATCACCGTCGGCGACAATGCGCACTTCGTCTGCTTTCTCGATGCAACTTTTTTCGTATTTAGCGGCGTAACAGGCTTTGGGACTGGTGGCAACGTAGTCGATTTGCGGCGGCGCGGGGTTGAGGCCGTTGGTTTCGATACACAGAAAATAGCCTTCGGCTTTGAGTGCATTGAGCAGGGTATCCAAATGCGGTTGGATGGTAGGTTCGCCGCCGGTAATGATGATGTTGCGCGCCGTGTAGGTTTTCAGACGGCCTAAAATATCGGACAGGCTCATCATGCCGAATTTAAGGTAGTCGGTATCGCACCAGCTGCACGCGAGATTGCATTTGCCCAAACGGATGAAAACGGCGGGCATGCCTGTATTCCAGCCTTCGCCTTGCAGGCTTTCAAAGATTTCGACAATGCGGTATTGGGGATTGTTCGGCGTGATGTGAATGGTCATGAATGTCGGGTGTGTGGGATTGAATCGTTGTGGTGAAGCGTTTTGAGAAATCGGTTGAGGCAGCCATTCTTTCTGTCAGTTCAATAGGAAAGAATGGCTGGGTGTGCTTAAGCGGCAATGACGGCTGCTGCGGCCAAAAATGCCGGCAAGCCTTGTTTGAGCAAAATGCTTTTGTTGCCGGATGAAAACGCGCCCCATGCGGCGGCGATGAGGACGAAGCCGAGGAACAGGATGGTCGCGCCGTAAACCGCGTTGTCGGGTGCGGCAAAGCGCGCCCATACCAAGCCGATGGCGAGGAAGCCGTTGTACAGGCCTTGGTTGGAAAACAGGGTTTGTACGCGTTTTTGTTCCATAAATTCGTAAGGCATGTTGAACAGCTCTGACGCTTTTTCGCTTGGGATTTGCGTCATTTCGAGCCAGGCGATGTAGAAGTGTTCGACAGCGACGAAAAGGACGAGGAGGGTGGAGATGATTTTCATGAAGATTCCTTTTGATGTTTAGCGTATGGATATGTTGGGGGAACAGGCCGTCTGAAAAAATACAAAATGCCGGTTTATTCCCCTTCATATTCCGCATACGAGGTCGGCGTTTCCCATAGTTTCACGCTGCACACTTTGACACCGGCGTTTTTCAGACGGCCATACATTTCTACGCTCATGTTTTCGGCGGTGGTGCGGCAGGGCAGGCGCAGGGTTTTCATGTTCCAGCCTTCCAAAAGCGCGGCGATTTGGCTTTCGCGTTCGTTGTTGCCGTGATAGATGAAGGCATGGTCGAACGGGTCGTTGATGTGTTGTTTGACGATGGATTTCAGGTCGGTAAAGTCCATCACCATGCCGTCTTTTGCGCCGCCTTGGATAACGGGCGCGGAGACAGTGATTTCGAGTTTGTAGGTGTGGCCGTGCAGGTTTTGGCATTTGCCGTCATGCCCGTCGAGCATGTGCGAGGAATCGAAGGTAAAAATTTTGGTGATTTTCATGAGATGAGGGAAGCTGATGAGGCCGTCTGAACGGTGTAAAACCTGTTTCAGACGACCTTGGGATTATTGTTCGGAAGGGAGTTTGAGGAAATGCTCGCGATAATGGCGCATTTCTTCGATGCTTTCGAGGATGTCGTCCAATGCCTTGTGCGAACCGCGTTTGACCACGCTTTTGGCGACGGCCGGATTCCAGCGTTTGGCCAACTCTTTCAGCGTGGACACGTCTAAGTTGCGGTAGTGGAAATAGGCTTCCAAACGCGGCATGTATTTGACCATGAAGCGGCGGTCTTGATGGATGGAGTTGCCGCACATGGGCGTGGATTTCTCGGGTATCCATGCGGACATGAAGTCCAACAGGTTTTGCTCGACTTCAGCTTCGGTCAGTTTGGATTCGCGCACGCGTTGGGTCAGACCGGTGCGGCCGTGGGTGGCGGTGTTCCACTCGTCCATGCCGTCGAGCAACTCGTCGCTTTGATGGATGACGTAAACGTCCGATTGTGCCAGTACGTTCAAATCGGAATCGGTAATGATCATGGCGACTTCGATAATGCGGTCGTGTTCCGGGTTGAGGCCGGTCATTTCCATATCGAGCCAGCAGAGGTTGTTTGCGTTTTGGGTCATTTCAGACGGCCTTGTGTTTTCAGTTGGCAGTATTATAAAGGATAAAGGTTCGGGCCGTCTGAAAGCATTTGTAACAAGTTGTGCAATCTCTTGATATAATCGTCCGTTACACAAAAAATCACCGCCAAAAATCATGAACCCAAGCCCTTTGCTCGATATTATCGATACGCCTCAGGATTTGCGCTGTCTGGAGAAAAAACAGCTGCCGCAAGTCGCCGCCGAATTGCGCGAATTTCTGTTGGATTCCGTCGGTAAGACGGGCGGCCATTTCGCCAGTAACTTGGGCGCGGTCGAGCTGACGGTGGCGCTGCATTATGTGTACGACACGCCAGAAGACCATTTGGTCTGGGATGTCGGCCATCAAAGCTATCCGCACAAAATCCTCACCGGCCGCAAAAATCAAATGCACAC
>NZ_JBQCVF010000043.1:0-4425 GCF_051962515.1 Neisseria sp. P0009.S007
CAAGAGCTGACTTTCGCCAAACGCTTGAAAGAGCAAACCACGACAACGCACGACAGCGTTGATAACTTGGTTATGTCCGTTCAGCCTTTTGCCAGCAAAGAAAACTACATCAAATTCTTGAAACTTCAATCTGTTTTCCACAAGGCTGTCGATCACATCTATAAAGATGCCGAATTGAACAAAGCCATTCCAGAGCTTGAATACATGGCACGTTACGATGCCGTGACTCAAGACTTGAAAGACTTGGGCGAAGAGCCTTACAAATTTGACAAAGAATTGCCACACGAAACCGGTAATAAAGCCATCGGCTGGCTGTATTGCGCCGAAGGTTCTAATTTGGGCGCGGCATTCTTGTTCAAACACGCTCAAAAACTCGAATACACCGGCGAATTCGGCGCACGCCACTTGGCCCCGCATCCAAACGGCCGAGGCAAACACTGGCGCGCATTTGTCGAGCATCTGAACGCTTTGAACTTGACTCCGGAAGCTGAAGCGGAAGCCATTCAAGGCGCGCGCGAAGCTTTTGAATTCTATAAAGTGATTTTGCGCGAAACCTTCGGTTTGCCGGAAGGTGCGGAAGCGCCTGAAGGTATGACGCCGCACAGACTCTAAAAAATAATTAAATCAAACAGACAAGGTCTCGGCGTGGATGTTTGCAGGGGCCTTTAATTACACTACAAAGTTTTGTCTGAACGGGTTGCTGTCTTATTAATCATTAATGATTATCAGAAAATTTATTATGTATTAACTGATGGATGAACAATCCATTACATCTTGAGTTGATAATATGAAACCATTACAAATGCTCCCTATTGCTGCGCTGGTCGGCAGTATTTTCGGCAATTCAGTCTTGGCAGCGGATGAAGCTGCAACCGAAACCACACCCGTTAAAGCAGAAATAAAAGAAGTCCGCGTTAAAGGCCAGCGCAATGCGCCTGCAGCCGTGGAACGCGTCAACCTTGGCCGTATCCAACAAGAAATGGTACGTGACAACAAAGACTTGGTACGTTATTCCACCGACGTTGGCTTGAGCGACAGTGGCCGCCATCAAAAAGGCTTTGCCGTACGCGGCGTGGAAGGCAACCGTGTCGGCATCAGCATTGACGGCGTAAACCTGCCTGATTCTGAAGAAAACTCGCTGTATGCCCGTTATGGCAACTTCAACAGCTCGCGTCTGTCTATCGACCCCGAACTCGTGCGCAACATCGAAATCGTGAAGGGTGCAGACTCTTTCAATACCGGTAGCGGTGCATTGGGTGGCGGCGTGAATTACCAAACCCTGCAAGGTCATGATTTGCTGTTGCCTGAGCGTCAGTTCGGCGTGATGATGAAAAACGGTTACAGCAGCCGCAACCGCGAATGGACAAATACACTTGGGTTCGGTTTGAACAACGACCGCGTGGATGCCGCTTTGCTGTATTCGCAACGTCGCGGCCATGAGACTGAAAGCGCGGGCGAGCGTGGTTATCCGGTAGAGGGTGCCGGCAGCGGAGCGAATATCCGTGGTTCTGCTCGCGGTATTCCTGATCCGTCCCAACACAAATACCACAGCTTCTTGGGTAAGATTGCTTATCAAATCAACGACAACCACCGTATCGGAGCATCTCTCAACGGTCAGCAGGGCCACAATTACACGATCGAAGAGTCTTATAACTTGACCGCTTCTTCTTGGCGCGAAGCCGATGACGTAAACAGACGGCGCAATGCCAACCTGTTTTACGAGTGGACGCCCGATTCGAATTGGTTGTCGTTGTTGAAAGCGGACTTCGATTATCAGAAAACCAAAGTAGCGGCGGTTAACAACAAAGGCTCGTTCCCGATGGATTATTCTACCTGGACGCGCAACTACAATCAGAAGGATTTGGACGAAATCTACAACCGCAGCATGGATACAACCTTCAAACGCATTACATTGCGTATGGACAGCCAGCCGCTGCAACTGGGCGGGCAGCACCGCCTGTCGTTCAAGGCCTTTGCCAGCCGCCGTGATTTTGAAAATTTAAACCGCGACGATTATTTCTTCAGCGGCCGCATCGTCCGAACAGCCAGCACCATCCAGCATCCGGTGAAAACCACCAACTACGGTTTCTCGCTGTCCGACCAAATCCAATGGAACAATGTGTTTTCAAGCCGTGCGGGCATCCGTTACGACCACACTAAGATGACGCCTCAGGAATTGAATGCCAACTGTAATGCCTGCGACAAAACACCACCTGCAGCCAACACTTATAAAGGCTGGAGCGGTTTTGTCGGCTTGGCTGCACAGCTGAGTCAGACATGGCGTTTGGGTTACGATGTAACTTCCGGTTTCCGCGTGCCGAATGCGTCTGAAGTGTATTTCACTTACAAACACCGCTCAGGTAACTGGTTGCCTAATCCGAACCTGAAAGCCGAGCGCAGCACCACCCATACCCTTTCTCTGCAAGGCCGCAGCGAAAAAGGTACTTTGGATGCCAACCTGTATCAAAGCAATTACCGCAACTTCCTGTCTGAAGAGCAGAAGCTGACCACCAGTGGCGATGTCGGCTGTACTCAGATGAATTACTACTATGGTATTTGTAGCAATCCTTATTCCGAAAAACTGGATTGGCAGATGCAAAACATTGACAAGGCCCGAATCCGGGGTCTTGAGCTGACAGGCCGTCTGAATCTGGACAAAGTAGTCTCTTTCGTACCTGAAGGCTGGAAGCTGTTCGGCTCGCTGGGCTACGCGAAAAGCAAACTGTCGGGCGACAACAGCCTGCTGTCCACTCAGCCTCTGAAAGTGATTGCCGGTGTCGATTACGAGAGCCCGAGCGAGAAATGGGGCGTGTTCTCCCGTCTGACTTATTTGGGTGCGAAAAAAGCCAAAGACGCACAATATACCGTTTATGAAGACAACGGCTGGGGTACGCCTTTGCAAGAAAAAGTAGTAGATTATCCATGGCTGAACAAGTCGGCTTATGTGTTTGATATGTACGGCTTCTACAAACCGGTGAAAAACCTGACCCTGCGTGCAGGCGTGTATAATGTGTTCAACCGCAAATACACCACTTGGGATTCCCTGCGCGGCCTGTACAGCTACAGCACCACGAACTCTGTGGATAAAGACGGCAAAGGCTTAGACCGCTACCGCGCCCCTGGCCGCAACTACGCCGTATCGTTGGAATGGAAATTCTAATCAGTTAACGGATAGCTAAAGGCCGTCTGAAAGTTTTGATGACTTTCAGACGGCCTTTTTTATTTAAAACGAAATCTTTAAACGGATAACAACGGCTGCTGCCGAACAATCGCGCGGATGATGGCGCGGTTGGGGTGCAGCGCGGTTCTCAGCCTTTGCGATAGCGGATGCGGCAAACCGAGTATTTCGGCCGCAATGGCGGCGGCGCAGATGGGGGCTGTCGCCAGGCCTCGCGTGCCATGTGCCGTATTGATGTAGGCATTGGGCAGGTAAGGGCAGGGGATATTGTCGAGGCGATAGTTTTTGTCCAATGCCAGTTTGGCGTAGGCGGACTGCATGGCAACGATGTCGCCGAGTGCGCCGACAACGGGCAAGTGGTCGAGGCTGTCGCAACGCAGGGCGGCATGGCCTTGTGTGTCTTGAAGGCCGTCTGAACACGAATTTTGCTCAAACAGGGATTGTGCCAATGGCGGATTGAGCTGTTGCAGGGCGGAGCGGTTTTCGGTTTCTTCGTTTGGATACCAAGTTTCATCGTTGCTGTTGAGGATAAATGTCGCGCCGTAGCAGTGGCGGCCTTGCCAGTTCGGGCTGATGTAGCTTTCGCCGGAAATGGCGCAACGCAGTTTTTGTGAAAACAGGCTGGCGGACACAACGCCGGTTTGTCCGCGGATTTGGCGGAAAGGCAGGGCGGAGACGTTGGTGTCGGTGGCATTCGGGCTGTGCGCGCCCATGCAGTAAACGATATGGCTGGCGTTGAAATGTGCGTCCGGTGTGTGTGCCGTCCATTGTGTGCCGTCATGCGATACGGCGGTCAGCGGCGAGTGTTCGTGCAACTCAATCAGCGGATGATTCAATAAGGTATGCACGACGGCGGGCGGATTCAGCCATACGCCTTGCGGCCAATAAAGGCCGTCTGAAAATACGTCTATGCCTGCAATGTGCGCAGCCTCTTCGGCAGATACGCTGCGGTAGAGGTGTTTATGCTGGTGTTGCAAACCCAAGGCCTGATTGCGTTTGCGTTCGCTGTCGTCAAAATTCAAATGCAATACGCCGTCGCCGCCCCATACGTCGGAGTCGGGCAGCAAGTCTTCCAACAATCGGCGCGTGTAGCCGTAGCCTGTCAGCAACAGCTCGGTTTGTTCGGTATCGTGTGGCGATATTTTGGCGTAGAGCAAGCCTTGGCGGTTGCCGCTGCCTGCCTGCGCCGCTTTGCCTGCCTCCAAAACCGTAACGCGTACGCCGTGCTCCGCCAGTTTGCGCGCGGT
>NZ_JBQCVF010000043.1:4525-15251 GCF_051962515.1 Neisseria sp. P0009.S007
CCGCTGCCTGCCTGCGCCGCTTTGCCTGCCTCCAAAACCGTAACGCGTACGCCGTGCTCCGCCAGTTTGCGCGCGGTCGCTGCGCCGGCAATGCCTGCGCCGATGATCAGGACGTGTTCGGGTGCAGTTTGATGTTCAGGCCGTCTGAACCAAGGTTTTAGGGGAGTTGGGGCGGATTGGGGTATGGCTTCGGTTTGCCATTCGATATGATGGAAATGTTCGTGTAAGCGGTCGGCGCGGTGTGGCGGAACCAGCCAGAGATGCACATCAGGCAAGAGGTTTTCTAAAACGTTGACGCTGTTGAACTGAAGGCATTTCATGGTTTGAGCGAGACGGTTGTTCAGACGGCCTTCAAGCTCGGAGGGATGATTTGACAGCGGAAAATTGGGAATATGGTTTTCAGGCAGGCAGACAATCAAATAAAGCGGCGCGGTATGTTGTTCGATGGCGCGGCAAAGGGTAGCAAGGGTGGGTGTGGTGTTCCAAGCAAGGCAGGTCATGATGAAAGGCCGTCTGAAAAAAGAGGCTTTATTGTAACGCGGTTTGCGCGGATAGAATATCCGAACGGGTTTTGATAGAATCGTATGATATTTTGATTTTCAATTGATTTTCATACAGGAATTTTATGCGCCGTCTTTTATTGTGCCTTCTCGCTTCCGGCTTGCCCATCGCTTGCTCGTCCGCGCCGCCGGATAACGGCAACAAAGCCGTTCAGTCCGAACGCTGGGCAACCCCCGTCAAACACGATGCCAACCTTTATCGCATCGACGACAAGCTTTACCGCAGCGAGCAGCCTGTTGTCGAAGATGGCGAAGCCATTGTCAAGCTGGGCATTCAAAGCGTGATCAACCTGCGCTTTTTCGACCGCAACGATGACGATCATTTGAAGGCGTATGGTTTGACCTTGCTAAACCGTCCGTTGCTGTCATGGAGCATTAAGCCGAAAGAGATTGCGGAAATCCTATACCTGATTGAAAAACAACAGCAAAACGGCGCAGTGCTTATCCACTGTTATCACGGCGCGGACCGTACCGGTTTGATTGCCGGAATGTACCGCATCATTTATCAAGGCTGGCCGGTGGAAGAGGCAAAAGCCGAAATGCAACACGGGCCTTACGGTTATCACAGCATTTGGAAAAACATTGCCAATTTGTTTACCAAAGAGAAAGTCAAGCAGGTTAAAACGCATTTGGAAGTCTTGCGCAAACGCGATTAACACCAAGATTTAAATCATAAAAGGCCGTCTGAAAGAACAAATCTTTCAGACGGCCTTTTAAATGGCAGATTGCTTAAATCACAAAATCCGTTGTTGATAATTGAATGCTTTGATCCATATCGGCAGACGGAGTTTTGGAAGAGCGGCCGACCGGTTTGGCCGGTACGCCGACAACGGTAATCGAAGACGGCACGTCGGCAACCACCACGCTGCCTGCGCCGATTTTGGCATTTTCGCCGATGCGGATGTTGCCCAGAATCGAAGCGTTCGCACCAATCATCACGCCATTGCCGATTTTTGGGTGGCGGTCGCCGCTTTCTTTGCCCGAACCGCCCAGCGTTACGCCGTGGAGGATGGAAATATTGTTGCCCAAGACGGCGGTTTCGCCGGCCACAAAACCGGTGGCATGGTCGAGCATTAAACCGTGACCGAAACGGGCGGCCGGGTGAATGTCGACACCGAAGACTTCCGACATGCGGTTTTGCAGGAAATACGCCAGCGTTTTACGGCCGTTTTGATAGAGCCAGTGGTTGATGCGGTGTGCCTGTACGGCGTGGAAGCCTTTGAAATACAACAGCGGCAGCGAATATTCGTCACAAGCCGGATCGCGCTCGTAAATGGCTTTCAAGTCGGCCTCGACACATTTGCTGATACGGGTGTCCACGCTCAAAGCCTGCTGATAAATTTCAAACAGCGCGCGCACATCCATAATCGGGCTGCCGAGCTTGCTGGAAAGATGGTAGGCAAGTACCGAATCGAGCGAATCGTGGCGCAACACGGTTTGATGCAGGAAGCTTGCCAGCATCGGTTCGGCCGCGGCGGCAGCTTCGGTTTCTTCGCGGATGGTGTGCCACAGATTAAAATCGGTTGAATTCAAATGGTCTTTTTTCATATTCGAGGCCGTCTGAAGAATAAAATCAGATGGCTATCTTACCGTTTTCCAACGTCTTTTAACAAGGCATTTGATAATCGACGTTCAAATGCTTGAAGTTTTTTCAGACGGCCTTATATATGAAACATCGAATATCAACACGCTAAAAGGATGTCAGAAATGACGGAGCATAACGAACAACATCAACACGAAGCAGAAGAAGCGGCAGCCGTAGAAACTGCCGAAACCGTTGAAACCGAACAAGCAGAACCGACTTACGAAGAGCTTCAGGCGCGTGTCACCGAGTTGGAAGGCCAACTCAAAGACAGCGAGTTGCGCGGTTTGGCAAACGAGCAAAACCTGCGCCGCCGCCATCAGCAAGAAATTGCCGATACCCATAAATTCGCCGGACAAAAATTTGCGGCCGAAATGCTGCCTGTCAAAGACTATCTTGAAATGGCGCTGCTCGACCAAAGCGGTAATTTCGATGCCCTGAAAATGGGCGTGCAAATGACTTTGAACGAGCTGCAAAAAGCATTTGATGCCACACACATTAAAGAAATCAACCCACAGCCGGGTGACAAACTCGATCCGCACCAACATCAAGCGATGCAGGCAGTCGTCAGCGAGCAAGAGCCGAATACCATCGTCAGCGTGATGAAAAAAGGCTACACACTATCTGACCGTGTGCTGCGTCCTGCGATGGTTGTCGTGGCGAAAAAAGAAGATTGAAGGCACCGCTTGATAAAGTTTATCAAGCATAAAATCTTCAGACGGCCTTATCTGGTTTTAAAGCCTGATGTTCCGCTATTGGAAAATCATTCCGATAAACCGGAATCGGAAAATTAAAGCCGGCCATCTGAAAAAAGAATAAACGGCTTGTGGATAAATAAATCAAATACTTGAATTTAATTTAAAAAAAAATTCAAATTAAGCCTTGAAAAAAAATGAAGCAACCTTATTTACAAGCCATCGGAACGAAATGTTCCACAGGATTATTAATTTAGAAAAGTTTATTTATTAGGAGCAACATAATATGGCAAAAGTAATCGGTATTGACTTAGGTACAACCAACTCTTGTTTGGCCATTTCTGAAAACGGTCAAACCAAAGTCATCGAAAATGCAGAAGGTGCACGCACCACTCCTTCCGTTATCGCTTATTTGGACGGCGGCGAAGTCCTCGTCGGCGCACCGGCAAAACGCCAAGCCGTAACCAACGCTAAAAACACCATCTACGCTGTAAAACGTTTGATCGGTCATAAATTTGAAGACAAAGAAGTCCAACGCGACATCGAATCCATGCCTTTCGAAATCATCAAAGCCAACAACGGTGACGCATGGGTGAAAGCGCAAGGCAAAGAGTTGTCTCCGCCGCAAGTTTCCGCAGAGGTCCTGCGCAAAATGAAAGAAGCCGCTGAAGCTTACTTGGGTGAGAAAGTCACCGAAGCCGTGATTACCGTTCCTGCCTACTTCAACGACAGTCAACGTCAAGCGACTAAAGACGCAGGTCGCATCGCAGGTTTGGACGTAAAACGCATCATCAACGAGCCGACCGCTGCCGCTTTGGCATTCGGTATGGACAAAGGCGACAACAAAGACCGCAAAGTAGCCGTATATGACTTGGGTGGCGGTACTTTCGATATCTCCATCATCGAAATCGCCAACCTCGACGGCGACAAACAATTTGAAGTATTGGCTACCAACGGCGATACTTTCTTGGGCGGTGAAGACTTCGACCAACGCTTGATCGACTACATCATTGACGAGTTCAAAAAAGAACAAGGCATTGATTTGAAACAAGACGTAATGGCTCTGCAACGTCTGAAAGAAGCTGCTGAGAAAGCTAAAATCGAATTGTCCAGCGGTCAGCAAACTGAAATCAACCTGCCATACATCACTATGGACGCAACCGGTCCGAAACACTTGGCCATGAAAATTACCCGCGCCAAATTCGAAAGCCTGGTTGAAGACTTGATCCAACGTTCTATCGAGCCTTGTAAAGTTGCATTGAAAGATGCCGGCTTGAGCACCAGCGACATCGACGACGTGATTTTGGTCGGCGGTCAAAGCCGTATGCCGAAAGTACAAGAAGCCGTTAAAGCCTTCTTCGGTAAAGAGCCTCGTAAAGACGTGAACCCTGACGAAGCTGTTGCCGTAGGTGCAGCGATTCAAGGCGAAGTATTGAGCGGCGGCCGTAGCGACGTATTGCTGCTGGACGTAACTCCTCTGTCTTTGGGTATCGAAACCATGGGCGGTGTGATGACCAAGCTGATTCAAAAGAACACTACTATTCCGACTAAAGCGTCTCAAGTGTTCTCTACTGCCGAAGACAACCAAAGCGCAGTAACCATCCACGTACTGCAAGGCGAACGCGAACGCGCTTCTGCCAACAAATCTTTGGGTCAGTTCAACTTGACCGACATCGCACCTGCACCACGCGGTATGCCACAAATTGAAGTTACTTTCGACATCGACGCCAACGGTATCTTGCACGTTTCTGCCAAAGACAAAGGTACTGGCAAAGCAGCCAACATTACCATCCAAGGTTCTTCAGGTTTGAGCGAAGAGGAAATCGAACGCATGGTAAAAGATGCCGAGGCCAACGCTGAAGAAGATAAAAAACTGACTGAATTGGTCGCTTCCCGCAACCAAGCCGAAGCTCTGATTCACTCTGTGAAAAAATCTCTGGCTGACTACGGCGACAAACTCGACGCTGCCGAGAAAGAAAAAATCGAAGCTGCGTTGAAAGAAGCTGAAGAAGCAGTTAAAGGCGACGACAAAGCCGCTATCGATGCCAAAGCCGAGGCTTTGGGCGCAGCCAGCCAAAAATTGGGCGAAATGGTTTACGCTCAAGCGCAAGCCGAAGCACAAGCAGGCGAGGGCGCACAAGCCGAGTCTTCAGTTAAGAAAGACGACGACGTTGTAGATGCCGACTTTGAAGAAGTAAAAGACGACAAAAAATAATTGATGCCATCTGAAAAAAAGCGCGAATCGAAAGGTTCGCGCTTTTTGTCGTTTGGGAAATGTGTAAAGACGTTTTGTCAAAATTGACGGTAAACTTTCAAAACCTTGCTACATCATTGTGTCGCCATACTTCTATTGCCAAATTTTGAACAGATTTCGCCGAATGCTGACAGCAGCTGACAGTCAAAGCCATTAATATTTGTCCATCGCTTGAGTGCGAATAAATTCTTATTTTTACCTCAAATCAACTCCTTGAAAGAAGATAAATATGAAAAAACTGATTCAAATGACCTCTTTGATGGTTGCGGCTGCCGGCTTGGTATTTGCTCCTGTCGCTTCTGCACACGGCAAACACGAAATGCATCCGAAACAAGAGCGTATGCACGAAAAAGCCAAACTGCAAAAAATGAAAAAACCTGCACCTAAAGCCAAACACCACGCAGCCAAGCCCAAACATCATCAAGAGCATCGCCACGAACATCATTAAGATGAACCCTCAACAATAAATAAGGCCGTCTGAAACCCAAACATCAGTTTTCAGACGGCCTTCGGTTTATCTGTCAAATAGCGCTTTGCCGTTTTTCTTGTGCCAAACGGGTCGGCTCCAGCCAGGCAATGTTTCTCTCTGCCAGCGCATCGCGCCAATAATCCAGTTTGGTATCCAAATCTTCAGAGAAACTGTCTTGATTCAAAAGCTGAATGATAACGCCGCCGTCCGTAGCTTCGGCCAAGCGGCTGATTTGACGCAAAATGCCGCGGTCGGGAACAGTTTGCGTGCGTACGCCGATGAGAAGTTGCGCCGGAGTTTGTTTCAATTCGGCTTCTAATTGTTCCAAATCTTTTCTGCCGGCGGCCACGCCTTTGTCTATCCATTCTTGCGCCAAAACGCCGGAAAACCAAAGCGGATCAGGCCATTCCGTTTCCAGTGTAACAGCCCATTTGGGCGCATTATTCAGCGTAATTTTAGATGAAACGGGAACGATGTTTTCCTGAAAATCATCGGCGTCGACAATTTTCGTTTGCCATGTGCGGAGGATGTTTTGATAGTAGGGCTGATTCAAATCCAAACGTTCGCGAAGGGTTTTTAAAGTAATCTTGCAAGCCAGCCAAGCAAGCAAGCGCGGCAGAATGCCATAGCAGATAATGCTGCCGATGAGTAAACCCGCCCAAGCGCGTGCATCTTCGATATGATTGTTCAGACGGCCTGCAATTACTGCCTGACTGTCGGGAACAGGAAAGCCCAAACGTTCCGGCAGCCATGACAAAGCCTCAACCGTTTTCACCAATGCCGTATTACTTAAAAGCGTACTTTCCCAGTTGAACGTATATTGACGCACCAAAAGCAGCAGCAAAACAGAAACCAACATTCCCGACAGCGTGCATAGCCACAGACCGTGTGAAGTTGCACCAATCAGCCAACGCGTTTGCGGTTTGCGCCATTCATCCACATAAAGCCGCAAAATTGCCTGATTGACAGGATCTTTGCCTCGGAACCAAGTTGCCGGACTGCTGATAAAGTGCACATTTTTCAAATGCAGGAATAAAGTCGCCAGCCACACCAGCAGCATGACTGTATTCATGCCCAAAATCCCGGCCAATACCAGAAAAAAGTTCAGCCCCTGATTGTCCATCAAAAGATAAGTACTGGAAAAACCGACCGTAAACAACAACGTCGCCGCAACAATCCAAAGCCAAAACGAGCCTGTCTCCACCTGTTGCAACACATATTTCAAATGCTGGTCGCGGTCAATAATTTGGGCACGGTGTATCAGTTTTTCCTCGTTGCCGCCATCAATATGTCGCAACGCTTCCGTCGCCTGAACGGGATCTCCCGGAAAAATATAGGCACGTTCTTCAAGGATACGGACCAATTCGACAAGTTTTTGCGATGGATTCAACATAAATGATAGGCCGTCTGAAAGATAAGTGGAAACGTCTGTTATACCCCCAAATAAACCCCTTTTTTGCAAAGGTCAAAAAATTAAAAGCAGTTTTGATTTTGAATAGGGTATATAGTGGAATAGATGTAAAAAAAGCAGCCCGAAAGCTGCTCATTTTGAGTGTGGTGCGGACGGAGAGACTCGAACTCTCACACCTCGCGGCGCCAGAACCTAAATCTGGTGCGTCTACCAATTTCGCCACGTCCGCACTAATTTGAACAGTGGATTATACACAAGATTAATGGGGGTGCAAAGTCTTGTTTGCTTGAATTTTTCGGCTTATCCCTTATATAATGGTTTATTCCGGCCGTCTGAAAGCAGGGTTTGTTTTCAGACGGCCTCAACTTTACTATTGGTGAGGAAGGGCAGATGCCTGCTTTATTGATTAAAGATTTTTTGCAGACGCAAGGTTTGAAGTTGCCTGCGGATGAGATACATGTTGCTTATTTTACTGCCCAGGCTGTGATTAAAATGGGAAATGCTTCTGTTGAGCGTTCGATTTTGTGGCCGTCTGAAGACGGTTGGCAGTTGGCGGATTATGTTGATGCCGAACATGAATTGTTGCTGAAACAGATTTTTATGGCTTTGGATTCGGTTGCCGAGCGCACCGAGCATTTGAAAAGCGCAGCGGTTTATACAGCATTTCCGAAAGATGGCGCGTTGTCGCTGATCCGTCTGAGCCGTTGGGGCGTGCCGTTGGAAAATGTGATTCCAATCGACGAGCAGTCCGGACAGGCTTTTTTGGCTGTGCGTACGGCGCAAAGCGGTTGGATGAATGTTTGTCAGAATGTGGCGTATTGGCAGGAAATTGGTGAATTGTCGGACGAACGCAATCATCCCGGTTTGAGTCAGATTTCAGTTCCTGTCTGTATGCCCAGCGGTGCGGTTTTGGGTGTGGTACATGCCGAGTTTGATGTCAAAGACGGCGCGCCCGATGAAGTATTGGTGGCTTGGATTGCCCTTGCCTTGGCGCTGTTGGATTCTTTGAAAAATCTGTTGGGCGTGGCTGAAAAAGAGGAAGCGGAAAATGAGTAACGCCTTGAAGTTTGTTGCGTCATGCCGTTTGCCTACGGAATGGGGCGAGTTTACCATGCACGGCTTTGAAGAAGAGGGCGGTCAGGAACATGTTGCATTGACAATGGGCGATGTTTCAGACGGCCTGCCTGTGTTGTCGCGTATTCATTCCGAGTGCTTGACCGGCGATGCTTTATTTTCGGTGAAATGTGATTGCGGCCCTCAGCTTCAAGCAGCAATGCAGACCGTTCAGAAAGAAGGGCGTGGCGTTATCGTATATTTGCGCCAAGAAGGCAGGGGCATTGGTTTGATAAACAAAATCCGTGCTTATCGTCTGCAAGATCAGGGCTTGGATACGGTTGAGGCCAATGTAGCGCTCGGCCTTCCTGTTGATGCACGCGACTTCACTTTGGCCAAGCAGATTTATGATTATCTGCATATTCGTGAAGTCAAGTTGTTGACCAATAATCCTGAAAAAATCCAAACATTGAAAGATTCCGGCATTAATGTGGTCGAACGGATTGCATTACATGTCGGCGAAAATGTGGAAAATGAACGTTATCTGCATACTAAAGCGGATAAATTGGGACATTTGATTTTTGATTGATAGAACGGTATAACGGTAATTTTTGCGGTTAAATAAAATATTCTATATTCTTTCAATGGGATATATTTTTATTTAAATAAAAACCTTGCGCGTAGCCTGATTTTTTGATTTAATGTCGGCTTATCGGGTGATTAGCTCAGTTGGTAGAGCGTCTGCCTTACAAGCAGAATGTCGGCGGTTCGACTCCGTCATCACCCACCAAGTTTCCTTTCATTGTCTTTGACAGTGGATGCGCGGTGGTAGCTCAGTTGGTTAGAGTATCGGCCTGTCACGCCGGGGGTCGCGGGTTCGAGCCCCGTCCGCCGCGCCATTATTTAAAAAGCACTGATTATATCAGTGCTTTTTTATTTGTTTTAAAGACACAATTAAGCTGCGAAAATAGAAACAGGTAAGTAATAGGATATTGAAATACTGTTTGATCTTAATTTCTGATGATTTTAAAAAAGGCCGTCTGAAATTTTTAAAGTTTCAGACGGCCTTTAGTCTATTGAAACAATGGATTAGATATCCAATTCTGCGGTATCGCCTTCTTTTTCCATCCATGCGCGGCGGGCGGCGGCTTCGCCTTTACCCATCAGTTTGACGAAGATGTCGCGTGTTTCGTCATCTGCGCCTTCTGGGATTTGTACCTGCAATAGACGGCGGGTGTCGGGGTGCATGGTGGTGTCTTTGAGCTGATCGGGGTTCATCTCGCCCAAGCCTTTGAAACGGCTGATGGAATAGGCGGTTTCTTTAACGCCTTCTTTTTGCAGCCGCTCCAAAATGCTATCGAGTTCGTTTTGGTCGAGGGCGTAGAATTTGCGGGCGGGTTTGCTTTTGCCTTGTGCGTTGACATCGACGCGGAACAGCGGCGGCTGGGCGACGTAGATGTGTCCGTCAGCGACCAGTTTCGGGAAGTGGCGGTAGAACAGGGTCAACAGCAAAACTTGAATATGCGAACCGTCTACGTCGGCATCGGACAGGATGGCGATTTTGCCGTAGCGCAGGCCGCTTAAGTCGGGATTGTCGTTGATGCCGTGCGGATCAACGCCGATGGCAACGGAAATATCATGGATTTCAGCGTTACCGAAGAGTTGGTCGGGGTGGACTTCGAAGCTGTTGAGCACCTTACCGCGCAGGGGCAAGATGGCCTGCGTGGCTTTGTCGCGGGCAAGTTTGGCTGAGCCGCCGGCGGAATCGCCTTCGACAAGGAAGAGTTCGTTTTCGCGGATGTCTTCACTTTCGCAGTCGGTCAGTTTGCCGGGTAAGACAGCGACGCCGCTGCCTTTTTTCTTTTCGATTTTTTTAACCGAACGCATCCGCGCCTGTGCCTGACGGATGGCGAGTTCGGCGATTTTTTTGCCGAAGTCCACGTTTTGGTTCAGCCACAATTCCAAAGGATCGCCCGATACGGTGGCAACGAGTTTCAGCGCGTCGCGGTTGGTTAGCTTGTCTTTGGTCTGACCTTGGAACTGAGGGTCGAGGACGCGGGCAGAGAGGACGAAGGCGGTTTTGCTGAACACGTCGTCGCTTTGCACTTTCACGCCGCGCGGCAAGAGGTTGTGCAGATTGATGAAGTTGTTGACGGCGTTAAACACGGCTTGTTTCAAGCCTGCTTCGTGCGTACCGCCCAGAGGGGTGGGGATGAGGTTGACGTAGCTTTCGTTGGCACACGAGCCTTCTTCCAGCCAAGTCAGGGCAAACGCGGCGCCTTCTCCGATACTGAAATCGCCGTTGTGGCCGTCTGAAATGTAGTTTTCACAAGAGAAGATAGGCACGGCTTCTTGCGCGTCGGCAATGAGGTCGGTCAGATAGCTTTTCAAGCCGTCTGGATAGTGCCAAGTTTGGGTGTATGTTTCGTTTTCGCCTTTAACCGGACGGGTCAGGGAAACGCGTACGCCCGGCAACAAGACGGCTTTGGCGCGCAATAGGCGCTCGAGTTCGGGAATGCTGTAATTCGGGCTTTCAAAATATTTGCCGTCCGGCCAGACGCGCACTTCGGTGCCGCTGTCTTTGACGGCGCATTTGCCCACTTCAGTCAATGACTCAATGACGTTGCCACCGGAAAAGACGATGCGGTGGACTTTGCCTTCGCGTTTGACCGTTACTTCAAGGCGGGTGGAAAGGGCGTTGG
>NZ_JBQCVF010000044.1:0-12777 GCF_051962515.1 Neisseria sp. P0009.S007
CAGCAAACTTTCGCAGCCGACCAAAAGCCAAATCATTTTAACCGAACGGCGTTTGCGCCATTTCATGATACCGGCGTGCAAAAAGCTGAATATCACGACGGACAGACACGGATAAAGAAAAGTGGTGAATGGACGGGTATAACCGCTTTGCACACACAAATAATCGCCGGGCAACGTATTGCATTCCATCACATCGAGAAACATCGGATCGACGGCATACATCAATACGCCGAACCATACCGCATAAATCAGACTGGCAATAAAGTAGGCTTTAAAAAATCGGCTCTTACCCATTTCCTACCCCTCACTTCCGCCCTGCGATATGCTCCACCGCCGCCTGCGCACAATACAACCCAAACGAAGCCGTCACCAGCATACTCGCGCCATAGCCCGCGCAGGACAAACCTTGCGGCGCGGCATCGGTCGAACACGCTTCGCCGGATTGCGGCGGCGTAATATTCTCGGTTGAATAAACGCAAGGCACGCGCATTTTTTCTTTGGTATCGCGGCTGAAGCCGTAGCGTTTGCGCAAGGTGTAGCGCAAGTTGGAAAGCAGCGGATCGTGGGTAACGCGGCTCAAATCGGCGGTTTGAATCAACGCCGGATTCTTCTGTCCGCCCGCGCCGCCGCTGATAATAAACGGTTGTTTATGTTGCACGAAATACGCCGCCATCGCCGCTTTGACACGGATTTGGTCGATGGCGTCGATGACGAAGTCAAAAGGCCGTCTGAAAAGCTCGTCCAGATTATCTTCCGTCACAAAATCTTCGATTTCCGTCACTTCGCATTGCGGATTGATTTGGGCAATGCGTTCGCGCAAAGCGGTAACTTTTGCCTTACCGAAATCATCGGTCAAAGCGTGCAACTGGCGGTTGACATTGGATTCGGCAACATTGTCCAAATCAATCAGCGTTAAACGACCGATGCCGCTCCTCGCCAACGCCTCCACCGCCCACGAGCCGACGCCGCCGACGCCGACCACGCACACATGCGCACGCGAAAAGCGCGCCAGCGCTTCGTCTCCGTAAAGTCTGGCAATACCGCCAAAGCGGCGCGAAGAAAGAAAAGCAGCGTCCTGCATAAGCAACCTTGTGATATATCAATAAATTAATGAAAAACGCGACAGGCGATTCGGACAGACATTATACTTGAAAGCAGATGGGCTGTTGTACCTGCCCGAAAGAGTTTATAATCGTTTCACATTCAGACAAGTTCTGATTTCATATTAAACGAAAGTGCCGCTACTCGGCGCAAAAGGAGAATGAATATGTACAAACATCTGGTTGTAGCCGTTGACGGTAGCGAGACCTCCCTCAATGCATTGAAACATGCCGCCGAACTGGCAAGCCTCAACAAAGCCCAACTGACTTTGGTTCACGTTGCCAACCCTGCAGAATACATGGCTTTGGCTCCTGAATTCCTGCAACACGAAAGCTACGAAGCCGCCGCAGTGGCTCAAGGTAACGAAGTTTTGGATTTCGCAGAAAAAACAGCGCGTGAAAGCGGCGTTGAAAACATCGTGAAACACCTGTTGGTTGCCAACAAAGGCGCGCGCGAAATGGCGCAAGACTTGGTTGACTACGCCGACAACAACGGCGCAGACCTGTTGGTACTCGGCACACACGGCCGCACCGGCCTGATGCACCTGCTGATGGGCAGCTTCGCCGAGACCGTAATGCGTCAAAGCCACCTGCCTCTGCTGATTATCCGCAGCAAAGCTGAAGAAGCATAATCAAGCATTTATTTAAAATAGCGAAAGGCCGTCTGAATATTTTTCAGACGGCCTTTTTTCATTTTCACATGACAACTTCAGCTTTTATTTTGCCATTTCTTTGAACACTTCGTGTGCCACAGCAATGGTTTCGTCAATCAGCTCAGGCGTATGCGCGGCGGAAACAAAACCGGCTTCGTAAGCTGACGGGCCGAATGCGACATTGCGGTCGAGCATACCGTGGAAGAAATGTTTGAAACCGTCGATATTGGAACGCGCCATGTCGGCATAGTTTTGCGGCGTATGGCTGGCAAAATACAAACCAAACATACCGCCCACACTGTCCGCCGTAAATTCAACGCCATGCGCTTTAGCCGCGTCGGCAATACCGTTGGCGAGGCGTTGGGTCAGGGCAGTCAGGTTTTCATAGAAGCCTTCGCGCTGAATGATTTCCAGCGTTTTCAAACCGGCCGCAACCGCAATCGGATTACCGGACAATGTGCCTGCCTGATACACGCCGCCCAACGGGGAAATACATTCCATAATGTCTTTACGGCCACCGAACGCCGCCAAAGGCATACCGCCGCCGATCACTTTTCCCATGGTGGTCAAATCAGGCTTGATGCCGTGCAAAGATTGCGCACCGCCCAGCGCCACGCGGAAACCGGTCATCACTTCGTCGTAAATCAACACGGCACCGTGTTTTTCAGTCAATTCGCGCAAGGCTTTGACAAAGGCTTCAGACGGCCTAACCAGATTCATATTGCCGACAAAAGGCTCCAAAATCACACAGGCAATGTCATTGCCGCTTTGGGCAAAGGCTTCTTCCAGTTGGGCGATATTGTTGTATTCGAGTACCAAAGTGTGTTTGGTAAAGTCGGCAGGCACACCGGCGGAAGAAGGGTTGCCAAACGTCAGCAGACCGCTGCCTGCTTTCACCAACAGGCTGTCGGAATGGCCGTGGTAGCAGCCTTCAAACTTGATGATTTTGTCGCGTCCGGTAAAACCGCGTGCCAGACGGATGGCGGTCATCGTTGCTTCCGTGCCGGAGCTGACAAGGCGCAGCTGCTCGACGGACGGCATGATTTTAGCGATTTCTTCGGCAATGACAATTTCGCCTTCAGTCGGCGCACCAAACGACAAACCGCCCAATGCTGCTTCGCGCACGGCTTCAATGACTTCGGGATGGGCATGGCCGACAATCGCAGGGCCCCAAGAGCCGACATAGTCGGTATAACGCGTGCCGTTTTCGTCCCAAACATACGCGCCTTCTGCCTTTTTGATAAAGCGCGGTACGCCGCCGACGCTGCCGAATGCGCGCACAGGAGAGTTCACGCCGCCGGGAATAATGGCTTTGGCGCGGTTGAACAAGCTTTCATTACGGTTCATGGTCAATTCTTTCGTAAGAGGTCGTCTGAAAATCAAATCGATGCCATTTTAACACCAAATCCTTTTCAGACGGCCCAGGCTTCAAAATAAGAATCGGGCGCAAAATCAAAATTATTCTTTAAAAACAAACACTCTATCCATATTTTTCCTGCTTGTGCTATAATCCGCGACCTATTGAAACAATAAAAGAAAAGCATCATGTTACGCGGATTCATACTCAGCCTCGCCCTTTTGGCGTCCTCCCTCGTCCATGCACAACGCAGCCTGCCTGACGATATGGATGTGGCCGTTTTAAAAACCGTCGATCTGCCTTATCTGAAAGTCAGCAAAGGCGGTTTTTCTTGGACGCGCCTGCTGACCTTGGGCATTGTGGACGGCAACGCAGCCAAACTGCAAATCACCCGCTTCACCAAAATCCACGATGAAAACGACCGTTTCATCCCCATGGGCCGCCTGCTGAATCAAACCGGCAAAGCCGTTGCGTTCAAATACAACGAAGAAAGCCGCCTCGTCCGCGAAATCTGGATTTTGACCGACGCCGAGGCCGACAGGTTCATCGAACACGCCAAAAAGCAGAAAAAGGCGGAAGAATAATTTTTCAGACGACCAGAGTATTGCACAGGCCGTCTGAACCCTTTTACAACAAGCAAGTCAATCAAAACAAACCATGAAAAAAGTATTTATCCGCACCTTCGGGTGCCAAATGAACGAGTACGACAGCGAAAAAATGCTGTCCGTCCTCGCCGAAGAACACGGCGGCATCGAGCAGGTTACCCAACCTGACGACGCCGACATCATCTTGTTCAACACCTGCTCCGTGCGTGAAAAAGCGCAAGAGAAAGTCTTCTCCGACTTAGGCCGCGTACGTCCGCTCAAAGAAAAAAATCCCGACCTCATCATCGGCGTTGCCGGCTGCGTTGCCTCTCAAGAAGGTGAGAACATCGTCAAACGCGCTCCGTATGTGGACGTGGTTTTCGGCCCGCAAACGCTGCACCGCCTGCCCAAACTCATCGTCGATAAAGAAACCACCGGTCTGTCTCAAATCGACATTTCCTTCCCCGAAATCGAGAAATTCGACCACCTGCCGCCTGCGCGCGTAGAAGGCGGTTCGGCATTCATTTCCATTATGGAAGGCTGTTCCAAATACTGCTCTTACTGCGTCGTCCCTTATACCCGCGGCGAAGAATTCTCCCGCCCGCTCAACGACGTATTGACCGAAATTGCCGGTTTGGCGCAACAAGGCGTTAAAGAAATCAACCTCTTAGGCCAAAACGTCAATGCCTATCGCGGCGAAATGGAAAACGGCGAAATCTGCGACTTTGCCACTTTGTTGCGCATCGTCCACGAAATCCCCGGCATCGAACGCCTGCGCTTTACCACCAGCCATCCGCGCGAATTTACCGACGCGATTATCGAGTGCTACCGCGACCTGCCGAAGCTGGTTTCCCACCTGCACCTGCCGATTCAAAGCGGTTCCGACCGCGTATTGAGCGCAATGAAACGCGGCTACACCGCCTTGGAATACAAATCCATCATCCGCAAACTGCGCGCCATCCGTCCTGATTTGTGCCTCAGCTCCGACTTTATCGTCGGCTTCCCGGGCGAGACCGAGCGCGAGTTCGAGCAAACCTTGAAACTGGTGAAAGACATTGCCTTCGACTTGAGCTTCGTCTTTATTTACAGTCCGCGCCCAGGTACGCCTGCCGCCAACCTGCACGACGACACGCCGCACGAAGAAAAAGTGCGCCGCCTCGAAGCTTTGAACGAAGTCATCGAAGCCGAAACCGCGCGCATCAATCAAACCATGATCGGCACGGTTCAACGCTGCTTGGTTGAAGGTATCTCCAAAAAAGACCCTGACCAACTGCAAGCCCGTACCGCCAACAACCGCGTGGTCAACTTTACCGGCACACCCGACATGATCAACCAAATGATCGATTTGGAAATCACCGAAGCCTACACCTTCTCCCTGAAAGGCAAACCGGTATAAGCACACACAAACAAAGGCCGTCTGAAACTGTTCAGACGGCCTTTATCTTGGCTTGGCCCGGCATTATCTGATTCATGTATTTTTATTACCCGAACAAAAGGCTTTTCAGTATAATACCGCCCGAAAATTCCCTTATCTGTTGAGAAGTTAAGGAGCAAATCCGAGCTTCCGGCAGTTAAACCCGCTGATACCGTCCTTAAACGGCTTTCCCCAAAGGAATATCTCGAAATGAGTTCTTCAAATCAAAGCGTTTTGGAAAGATTATTCAACCTCAACGCCAATCAGACCAACGTCCGCACGGAAATTATGGCCGGTGTGACAACCTTCCTCGCCATGTGCTACATCATCATCGTCAATCCCCTGATTTTGGGCGAAACCGGCATGGATATGGGCGCAGTATTTGTGGCCACCTGTATCGCCTCCGCCATCGGCTGTTTCGTGATGGGCTTTGTCGGCAACTACCCGATTGCCCTCGCTCCGGGCATGGGTTTGAACGCCTACTTTACCTTTGCCGTCGTCAAAGGCATGGGCGTGGACTGGCGTGTGGCTTTGGGTGCCGTTTTCATTTCAGGCATTATTTTCATCCTGTTCAGCTTCTTTAAAGTACGCGAAATGCTGGTCAACGCCCTGCCTATGGGCTTGAAAATGTCGATTGCCGCAGGTATCGGCCTCTTCTTGGCATTGATTGCACTCAAAGGCGCAGGCGTGATTGTGGCTAATCCTGCCACATTGGTCGGCTTGGGCGACATCCACCAGCCCACCGCCCTGCTGGCGATGGCAGGCTTTGTCATGGTGGTTGCACTTGGCCACTTCCGCGTTAAAGGCTCTATCATCATTACCATTCTAACGCTGACCGCCGTCTCCACCATCTTGGGCTTGAGCGAGTTCAAAGGCGTGGTCGGCGAAGTTCCGAGCATTGCACCAACATTCATGCAGATGGACTTCAAAGGCTTATTCACCGTCAGCATGGTCAGCGTGATTTTTGTATTCTTCCTGGTTGACCTGTTTGACTCTACCGGCACATTGGTCGGCGTTTCCCACCGCGCAGGCCTGTTGCAAGACGGCAAACTGCCGCGTTTGAAACGCGCCCTGCTTGCCGACTCTACCGCCATCGTTGCAGGCGCCGCCTTGGGTACTTCTTCTACCACCCCTTACGTTGAAAGCGCGGCAGGCGTTTCTGCCGGCGGCCGTACCGGCCTGACTGCCGTTACCGTCGGCGTACTGATGCTTGCCTGTCTGATTTTCTCCCCGCTGGTTCAAAGCATTCCTGCATTCGCTACCGCACCCGCCCTGCTCTATGTTGGCGCGCAAATGTTGCGCAGCGCGCGTGAAATCGATTGGGACGACATGACCGAAGCCGCACCGGCATTCCTGACCATCGTCTTCATGCCGTTTACCTACTCGATTGCCGACGGTATTGCGTTTGGCTTTATCAGCTATGCACTCATCAAACTCTTGTGCAACCGCACTCAAGACGTACCGCCTATGGTATGGATTGTCGCCGTGTTGTGGGCATTGAAATTCTGGTTCTTGGGTTAAACTGCTCAAAAGAACAGGCCGTCTGAAAACTTTTCAGACGGCCTGTTTTATTTTACCCAGCGTTTAAAGCTGTCGGTAAAAGATTATTTTTTCACTTTTTTAGCAGCTGGTTTAGCGGCAGCTTTCGCGCCTTTGTCCAATGCGCAGAAACGGGTAGCGATTTGGTCAACCACTTCTTGTTTGCCATTTACTTCGGTAGTACCGCGGATAGTCAGCATGTTGCCATCAACTTTGTCCACGTTGGCTGCAGTGGCTGCTTCAGCAATCCAAGCAACATTGCCGCCCCAGAATGCGTTTACATCTTTGCTGCTGTCAGTAATACGGAACAGGTTTTCAGTTACTTGGCCTTTGTATTTTACTTGTGCAGCAACAACTTCGTTGCCTTTGAAGCCGTACATTACGCTCAGAGGCTCTTTGCCGTCTTTACCGCATTTGTAGTGAACTTCTTTAGTACCGTCGATAGAGTCTACTTTCAAAGTATTAGGTACTGGAGCTTGAGCTTGTTGAGCCTGAGCTTGAGTTTGTTGTTGCGCAGTAGGCGCAGCTTTAGCTTCAGGTTTGGCTTTAGAACCGCTGCTACATGCAGTCAGGGCAACAGCCGCAAAAACGGCAGGAACGATTAATTTAACATTCATATTCATAATTGACTCCCAAATGGTTTCAATAAAAAACCGGCAAACGCCGGCTGACATTTACACATTAACAGAGATATTCCGTCTTGTCTTTATCTCAGACGGCATTTTTTAAGAAAAGTTCAAATAAATATTTTTATTTTCTAAAATCAAGAAATTATAAATATGAAATCATGTAAATTCAGGTTTAGGAACTCTTAAGATGAATACTGTTGTCAATAAATTGGGTTTTGGCAATGGTAAAATGAGATTGAAAAGCGCATATAGATGACAAAAGCCTGGGCAATTTATTTGCCTCTGGATTTGCTGAGCGTTTCAGACGGCCATAAAACATACACAACAAATACAATAAAAAAACGCAATCTGAAACAGATTGCGTTTTTTTTGAAAACTGGCACGCCCACGGGGAATCGAACCCCGGTTACCGCCGTGAAAGGGCGATGTCCTAACCGCTAGACGATGGGCGCGGATAAATCTTGTGGCGCACCCGGAGCGATTCGAACGCCCGACCCTCTGGTTCGTAGCCAGATACTCTATCCAACTGAGCTACGGGTGCATCCTCATCACTTCGCAAGTGCGTTGTGAATCAAGAAGACCGAATGATATAGGCTTTACTAAAGCCTGTCTACTCTTTTCACAGAAACTTTTTATATTTTTATTTAACCAATTGAAGTTAAACAATATAAAATTAACGTAAAATCCCTACTCCTGACAAATCCTGCGCCATTTTAGCGGCGGAGTTATCGGTCATGCCGCCGACAAAATCCAAAATCTTCATATAGGCCTGATACAGACTGTCTTCAGGAAGAATCGGATTGTGCTTTTTCAATAATTCCAACGCCAAAGACTGACGCGTTGCTAACTGTTTTTCTGCAATCAGGGCATAGGCGGCAGGGACGAGCAAATCTAAGATGGAGCCTAAGCATGGGAACGTGGCAATCTCGGTCAAGAGCTTGGTGTGATGGCGGAAAATCCGTGTTTGTGCCAATTCTTTCGCTTTTGCCAAAGTGTTTTGCACTTGCGGGCTGCACAGAGCAAGCAGGTCTTTGCCTTTGAATGTTCCGTCCAACAAGTCGGACTGATGCAGCATAAAGGTTTGCGCGACATCATCAATCGCCTTGCCGATCGCAATGCCGCGCAACATGGCGCAACGCTGACGGCTGGAGCTGGCGTGCCATGCGCTTTCGGCGAAGGTCAGCTCGGACAAAATACTTTCTACTTCCGTATCCGTGAGCAAATCCAATTCGACGGCATCTTCCAAATCCAGCAAGGCATAGCAAATATCGTCGGCAGCCTCCATCAAATAAGACAAAGGATGGCGCGCCCAGCTGTCTACTCCCGCGGAAACCAGCCCCAATTCGTCGGCAACTTGACGGATAAACGGCAACTCGGTTTGATAAATATTGAATTTCTTTCTGCCGTTTGGATGTTGCGTTGTCCACGGATACTTCAGCAATGCGCCGATGGCTGCCGCAGTCAGGCGCATTCCGCCTGCCTCCGGATACATTTCAAGGCTGGCGACGATACGCAGGCTATGCGCATTGCCTTCATAGGTTTGAATATCGTTGCGTTCCGCTTCGTTTAATGTGTTCAGATAAATTTGATGTTCAGGCCGTCTGAACCAATCACGCAAAGCATCTTCGCCGGTATGGCCAAACGGCGGATTGCCCAAATCATGAGCCAAACAGGCAACCTGCACCACGGCACCAATATCGCTGGGCGTATTGCCCTGCGGCAGAAAACCGCCGTTATGCAACATCACGCCCACGCGGTTGCCCAAGCTCCTGCCCACGCTGGCAACTTCAACGCTGTGCGTCAGGCGGTTGTGCGTCAAGTCATGTTGCGCCAGCGGATGCACCTGTGTTTTACGGCCAAGGCGGCGGAAGGCTCCGGAAAAAACAACCCGGTCGTAGTCGATGTGAAAATCCGTACGCAAGGCATCGGCACCTTCTTGAGTCGAAGGGGTAACGGTCGGCACGATTTCGCCGTTTTTAGTACGGAAGCGTTGGGTGGATAATAAGTTTTGCCAATTCATTCGGATGGTCATAAAGGTTCCTCAAGCAAAGTAAAGGCCGTCTGAAACATATTCAGACGGCCTTATGCTTATTTACCGCGCATCAATTCAAAGAAATCGTCGTTATTTTTAGAGTCTTTGAGTTTGCCCACCAAAAACTCGGTCGCTTCGATTTCGTCCATAGGATGCAGGAATTTGCGCAAGAGCCACATGCGTTGCAACTGATCGTTCGGCACCAGCAATTCTTCGCGGCGCGTACCGGATTTATTGATACTAATGGCCGGGAACAGGCGTTTTTCGGCCATACGGCGGTCAAGGTGCAATTCCATATTGCCCGTGCCTTTGAACTCTTCGTAAATCACGTCGTCCATGCGGCTACCGGTTTCAACAAGCGCTGTCGCAATAATGGTAAGCGAACCGCCCTCTTCCACATTACGCGCTGCGCCGAAGAAGCGTTTCGGACGGTGCAAGGCGTTGGCATCGACACCGCCGGTCAAGATTTTGCCCGAAGTCGGCACAACGGTATTGTAGGCGCGCGCCAAACGGGTAATCGAATCCAGCAGGATGACCACGTCTTTTTTGTGTTCAACCATACGTTTGGCTTTTTCAATCACCATCTCGGCCACTTGTACATGGCGTTGCGCCGGTTCATCAAACGTAGAGGAAACGACTTCGCCGCGTACAGAACGGCTCATTTCGGTCACTTCTTCCGGACGCTCGTCAATCAACAGGACAATCAGCTCGACATCGGGATAATTGGCGGTAATAGCGTGGGCAATGTTTTGCAACATCACGGTCTTACCGGTTTTAGGCGGCGCCACCAACAATGCACGTTGGCCTTTACCGATTGGGGAAACCAAGTCGATAGCGCGGCCGGTCAGATTCTCTTCGGCTTTGATGTCGCGCTCAAGTTTGAATTGTTCGGTTGGGAATAAAGGCGTGAGGTTTTCAAAGAGGATTTTGTGTTTGCAGACTTCAGGCTGATCGCCGTTGATGGTATCGAGGCGGACAAGTGCGAAATAGCGTTCGTTGTCTTTAGGTACGCGCACGCTGCCTTCGATGGTGTCACCGGTGTGCAGATTGAAGCGGCGGATTTGCGTGGGCGAAACATAAATATCGTCAGGACCGGCAAGGTAAGAAGTATCTGCGCTGCGCAGGAAACCGAAGCCGTCGGGCAGGATTTCGAGTGTGCCGGAACAGGTAAAGCTGACATTTTGCTTCATCATCTGGCGGACGATGGCAAAAACGAGGTCTTGTTTGCGGAAACGGTTGGCGTTTTCAATGCCATGTTCTTCTGCCATTTCCAAGAGTTTGGAAATGTGGAGGGTTTGGAGTTCTGAAACGTGCATAGTATTGATATATTTTGAATAGTATCAGAGAGATGGCACAAAGGCCGTCTGAAAGTATGAAATCGTGCCGCAGGATACGGTAGATTTTTGAGAAAGTTGAATTTTAGGCAGTTGGAGGCAGGGTGTCAAATTTTTAAATCGAACACTGAGCCGAGACTATAATCTTACCATGCAATAAGATTATGGCCGGCAACAGCTTGGCAATCGCAACCCTATCGACCAAAATCCGAGTATTTACCCAACTTCAGACGGCCTTTTGCCCGTACCGCATCAGCGTCATGCCGCCGACCGCTGCCGCACAGCCCGCAACCAGCGAAATATGCAGCGGTTCGCCCAAAAACCACGCCGAAGACAGCACACCGAAAATCGGCACGAGCGTAATATACGCCGCCGCGCTGCCTGCACCCAAAGTCTTCACGCCTTCGAAATACCACGCGTAGGCCAATACCGTCGCGCCGATGACCAGCCACGCCAAGGCTGTCCAGCCTCGCCCATCCATTGCCGCTATCGCCTCAAACGGCATTCCGTCCGTCCACAACGCCACCACCGACAACATCAACGCACCAATGAACGACGTTGCCGTCGTTACCGTCAGCACATCTATCCCACGCAAAACCGCGCGACCAATTAAAGTATAAGCCGCCCAACAAACCACGCAACCGAAAATCAGCCACTCTCCTGCCTTGATGCCGCCCGATAACACTGTCAACGGCTGCCCTTGCGTTACCACCATAATGGCACCGCCGACCGCCAGCAGCATACCCGCCAAAATCTTCACATTTAAACGCTCGCCGAAAAACCAAGTTGCCAACAGCAGTGTCAATACCGGATTCACCGCCACGACTACCGCCGCCTTGCCTGCCGGCATAGTCTGCAAACCCAGCATAAAAAACACCGCATAACCGCACACGCCAACAGAAGCGGCTGCCGTCAAACCCAGCCATTGCCGCGCCGACAAAGCCGCCAAAGTCGCGAACCTGCTGCGCGCAAACAACCAGCCCAACAACAAAACCGAAGCCAAGACAAACCGAACCGCCCCGCCCGTCAGCGGCGGCAGCGACTGCCCCAACATCCGCCCCATCGGCCAAGACGCACCCCACAACACCGCCATTCCCAGCAGTTTCAAATGTACAGAATAACGTTCCATCTTATCCCTTTATCGACAAAGGCCGTCTGAAAACCGGATTTCAAGTTTTCAGACGGCCTTCAATATAGCGACTGCAAACAGATTACTTAGGCTGCCAAGAATCTTTCAGCGTCACCGTGCGGTTAAACACCGGCATGTCTTTGCTGTGGTCTTTGCGGTCGGTTACGAAGTAGCCGATGCGTTCAAACTGCCAACGGCTTTCTGCCGGCAGATCTTTTGCGACAGGTTCGGCGTAGGCAGTGATTTCCTTGATGGATTCTGGATTGAGGAAATCGGTAAACGGCAGATAGTTGCCGTCTTCGCCGCGCACGGCATCAGGACGCTCGACGGTAAAGAGGCGGTCGTACAGGCGGACTTTAATTTCGACGGCGTGTTCGGCAGAAACCCAATGAATCACGCCTTTAACTTTGCGGCCTTCGGGATTTTTGCCCAAGGTATCGTGGTCGATGCTGCATTTGAGTTCAACCACATTGCCTGCCTCGTCTTTTACTACTTCATCACACTTAATCACATAGCCGTGGCGCAAACGCACTTCTCCGCCGGGAACCAGGCGTTTGAAGCCTTTGGGCGGATTTTCGGCAAAGTCGTCGGCTTCGATGTAGATGGTTTGTGAAATAGGTACTTCGCGATCGCCCATTTCTTCGTGGTTCGGATGGAACGCGGCACGGCGGCTTTGGGTTTTGCCGGCTTCAAAGTTGGTCAGGGTCACTTTGAGCGGATTCAAAACCGCCATCAGGCGTGGCGCAGAGTTCTCCAACTCTTCACGAATCGCGCCTTCCAACACGCTCATGTCGACGATGTTTTCAGATTTGGAAATACCGGCGCGTTTGGCAAACAGGCGCAGGCCTTCGGGCGTGTAACCGCGGCGGCGCATACCGGAAATGGTCGGCATACGTGGGTCGTCCCAGCCGGAAACGTGGCCGTCTGAAACCAGTTGGTTCAGCTTGCGTTTGGACGTGATGGAATACAGAAGCTCCAAACGGGAAAACTCGTATTGGCGCGGACG
>NZ_JBQCVF010000044.1:12877-15178 GCF_051962515.1 Neisseria sp. P0009.S007
GGAAAATGATTTTCTGTTTTCAGACGGCCTGAGCATTCAATCAGGCCGTCTGAAAGGAATGGAATGATGGCTCAATTGTACCCGACTTGGCTACTTTGATACAGGGTCGGCAACCTGCCACGCCACGCCGCGTTCGTTTAGGGTTTTCTGCATGGCGGCGGATGGTGTGCGGTCGGTAAACAGCTTATCGAATGCGCCGATATCGCCCAGTCTGACCAAGGCATTGCTGTTGAACTTGCTGTGGTCGACGCCAAGATAGCGCACGCGGGCATTGTTCACCATCGCCTGCATGACGCTGACTTCCTTGTAATCGTCATCCAAAAGCGAGCCGTCGTTTTCTATGCCGTGAGTACTCATGATGGCATAGTCGACTTTGAATTGGTTGATGAAATCGACAGTCGCCACGCCGGTAATACCGCCGTCCAATGGGCGGACCACGCCGGAAGCGATGATGACCGTGTAGTCGGTACGCGCCGCAGTGATGGAGGCGGCGTAGATATTGTTGGTGATAATCCGCAGGTTTTTACGCTGTCTGACCAACTCGGCGGCGACGGCTTCCATGGTGGTGCCGATGCTGATAAATAGCGAGGCATTATCGGGAATGGTGGAAGCGATCAATCGGGCAATGGCGTTTTTTTCCTGCTGCTGATGGTTGCGCCGCTCCTGCCCTGCCGTTACAACTGAAACGTCGCCCAAAGATGCGCCGCCGTGATAGCGTTTGAGCTGTCCGGTTTCACTCAACTCCTGCACATCGCGGCGTATGGTTTGCGGCGTAACATCCAAATTCGCCGCCAATTCTTCCACCGTCATAAAGTTATGTTCGCGGACAAGGCTGAGGATATGTTCGTGTCTTTGGATTTTGGGTTTCATGGCGTTTCGTTTTGTAGGGATAAACCAATGGCCGTCTGAATATTTCAGACGGCCTTGTTGTTGTCAACCCGATTACATCTCGAGTTTTTGTTCCAAGCGTTCCATACACACGCTCAAGTGGCGGCGTATGACTTTGGTCACACGGTTGCGCTTGCCGGCCACCAATAAATCGAGAATTTCACGGTGTTCATGGTGCGAATTGGAATCGATGTTGCGCTTTTCTTTGCGAAGCGGATCGGAAACAGCCACAATCAATGAAGAACGTGCACACAAGGTATTCATGATTTCAAACAGTACATCGTTGTCCAGCAGCCGCGCCAATTCGACATGGAAGGCATTGGACAGGCGGTTCCAACCCACGCGGTCGCCGCTTTCGGAGGCTGCGCCCTCTTGCTCAATCATGGCATAAAGCGGTTGCAGACGCGTTTCCAAATCAGGCATATCGATAAGGACGCTCAAAATCATGCTTTCCATTTCGATACGCGTGTTGAACACGTCTTTCATTTCTTTCAAGTCCGGCACATGGACAAATGCGCCGCGGTTGGGCTGCAAATCGACGATTTTATCGTGCGCCAAAAGCGATAATGCGCCACGCACGGTATTGCGGGAGCAAACCATTTGTCGGCAAAGCTCGGACTCGGTCAGTTTTTTGCCCGGCAGCAGCAGATGGTCGGTAATACCGTCCAAAATCAATGCGTACACGCGGAAGAGTTCCGAATCGTGACGTTCTTCCAAAATAAGCGATGAAGTTGCAGGCGCAACGTTGGTATTATTTTCGTAATCCATAATGTTTCCCCAATATCCGTATTAAGGCGCAAGCGTTTACAAACCTGCAGCTTTCGGGGGTGTTTAAAATATAATTAAAAATTGTTGACAATGTTAAACGAAACTTGCACAATGAGATCAACAAGCCAAGTTATAAAGGCTGATAGAGAGAGAGAAAAAGGAATAAAAAGCAAGCAGATATATTCATGTTAATGCGTGAATATATCTGCTTTTTTTGTGCGTAGCCGGTTCACGCTCCGGCACTCCCATCCTGAAACCGCCCTATTCTGTTTCGACGATCTCGAAGCTGTGGCTCATTTTTGCCGCTTTACCCAGCATAATCGATGCGGAGCAATATTTTTCGGCAGACATCTGTACGGCGCGTTCAATCGCGCTTTCTTGCAAATCCCGACCATACACTTTGAAGTGGATATGGATTTCGGTAAACACGCGCGGCGCGGTGTCGGCGCGTTTGGCAGTCACTTCGGCACGGCAGTCGGTAATTTTTTGACGTTGTTTCTCGGCAATCATCACGACATCGATGCTGGAGCAGCCTGCTACACCCAACAACAGCATTTCCATCGGGCTGGGGCCGCGTTTGACTTCGCCTTCAGCCGCCGCGCCTTCCATCACAACGCTGTGTCCGTTTGCCGTTGTACCGACGAA
>NZ_JBQCVF010000045.1:0-3485 GCF_051962515.1 Neisseria sp. P0009.S007
CACTACGGCAAACACCATCAAACTTACATCACCAATTTGAACAATCAAATCAAAGGCACTGAGTTTGAAGAAATGCCTTTGGAAGAAATCGTGAAAAAATCTTCCGGCGGTATGTTCAACAACGCTGCCCAAACTTGGAACCACACTTTCTACTGGCTGGGCTTTACCCCTAAAGGCCAAGGCAAACCTGCCGGCGAATTGGCTGCAGCCATCGACGCCAAATGGGGCAGCTTCGAGAAATTTCAAGAAGCGTTCAATGCTTGCGCGGCCGGTACTTTCGGCTCCGGTTGGGCATGGTTGGTGAAAACACCTGCCGGTGAATTGGATCTGGTTTCTACTTCCAATGCAGGTACTCCGCTGACTACTGAAAACACTCCGCTGTTGACTTGCGACGTATGGGAACACGCCTACTACATCGACTACCGCAACAGCCGTCCTAACTACCTGAAAGGTTTCTGGGAAATTGTTAACTGGGATGAAGTTGCCAAACGCTTCGCCGCATAAAACGATATGAGTGAAAAGGCCGTCTGAAAATTTTTCAGACGGCCTGAAACCTTTGAACAATTAGCAGTACGTGCAATGGCCGCCCTTTACGATACATCAATCGGGCGCTAATATTTTAGTGGTATCGCATGGTCATACCCTGCGGCTTTTATTGTCCTTACTAGGCGGAGCGACTTGGGAAAACCATCGTGATGAGGGTAAATCCGTGTCATTGTTGCATACTTCAATCAGTATTGTGAAATATGATAGTGAAAGCGGTTTTCATATTGAGCAGCTTAACGATGTGGCTCATTTACAATGATCACACCCATTCATCAATAATAAAAAAGTGGGCATTTTACCCACCTTTTTTGCCATTAGCCGAATACTTTTTCTAAGTGTGCTTGGTAGTCTGCTAAGTATTGTTCCACTTGTGGATTTTTAATCACATCGTTACATAAGAATGTCGGCAGACGGGTCAAACCGATGAACTCATTGAGTTTGTGGAAGTGCATATACAACGCATCCACGCCTTTGCCTTCGAAAAAATCGCCTTCTCGGGTGAAGGCCTCAATCGGCGCATTCCAAGTAAGCGAGAGCATGTTTTTTTGCCTTGCAACAAACCACCTGTGCCGTAGCCTTCTATCGGATTGACACGATGGCGGCCATCACTGTGGTAAAGCTTGCCGTGTCCGGCAGTTAATACTTCGTCTATGTATTTTTTCACTGTCCAAGGTTCGTGCATCCACCAGCCTGGCATTTGCCAAATCACGGCATCCATCCACAAGAATTTTTCGATTTCTGCTTCAACATCATAGCCCGCATTAATCACGGTTTCTTGTACATTGTGTCCAAGTGCGGTCAAAACTTCTTTCGCTTTTTTGTGAAGCGTATGGTTCAACTCACCATGCGAATGACCAAACTCTTTTCTACCGTCTAGTAATAAAATATTCATCTTTTTGCCCCTAAAATAAATAATTATAAAAATGGGGCTATCATTATGCCTTTTTACTGCATCTTTATCACTGTAAGTTTAGATTCTTTAAAAGGTTATGTAGGAACTGGACAGCAGGTGGGAAAAACTGAAATTGGGCTTCCTGGTTCTAAAGAAAGGGTGAACTTCAATAAAAATATCGGTATTTATATCGATCCTGTTACAGGAAATCAAACCCCAACAACTATGGGGATTATTCATTATAGTAAAAATGGATATCATGTAGTTCCGGCTAAACCAAAGGAATAATAGTCTATGAATAATGACATTATAAGATTAAGAATTGTTACCCAAAATGCCTTGATAGGTAAAATTACCAAAGAGGTTAGAGGTGTTTATGTAAGAATCAATGAAAATTGTATAAGTATTTATATCGTTATTGATGGAGATATCTCTACCTATTGGAATGAAGAGATTTATAAAATTGGTACAGATATTATTTCTAATTTTGGTGAGGATTATACTATTGATGAGAATTTAGTTAGGATTGATTACCCTAAATATTTATCTTTTGATAATTATATATGTGTATATAAGCGCCATGAAAAATATGAATAAGATTGGAACTATTTATTTATGACAAGGATTTAAAAAGAATTAAGGATTAATAATGTTTGGTATTTTCTTTAAAGATAAAGGTACATCTTTTGATAATGGATATGGGATGCATATTTTGGCTTCAATCTCTTTAGGTGAATATGTAGAAGAATTACATATTCCAATAGACTATTGGGGTATTGAAGAATATAAAAATAGCTGGGCTACATCTATAGCTGATGGGATAGAAAAAAAGCAACATTCAGTACTTATTACATCTATGCATGAGCCAGAATCTTTAAATTTTATTTCTACATGGATTATTTATTATGATGGGGAAATTTCTTATAAAAGTGCATTCACCTACCAATAGACGCAAGTCATTTTGTAGTAATTTTGGTGCGCCACCCAAATATCCTTTCCCCGAACTGCGATTATTTGCCGAATTTTATGCATACTGTTCAACAACTCCCTGAAAATGCCCTTACTACGCGTTTGAATTTTTTCCGCCAATACGGTCAACTTGAGACTTTTGCAAAGGTCTCGGCCTTTTTGTCGATATTGGCGTGAAGAAATGGTTTAGATGAATGTTTTTTCTGTCTGATGCGCAAAATTATCATGGAGCAGAAAAAAGGATAAACGGGAGATTATGCTAAAATATTGTCAACAATTTTCTGATTCCGCATGATATGGAATCAGCGTTTGACACACATAGACAAGAGGATTTTATGAAATTTCTAGACCGTGAGGCGACCATTGCCAAACCCGGCTTTAATCGTTGGCTGGTACCGCCTGCCGCTTTGGCCGTGCATCTTGCCATCGGGCAGATATACGCTTATTCCGTGTTTAATGCGCCGCTGACCAAGCTTATCGGTATTACTGAGTCGGCTGCAGGAGATTGGAAGCTGACCACGGTCGGTTGGATTTTCAGTATTGCCTTGGCGATGTTGGGCGCGTCTGCGGCCATGTTCGGTACATGGATGGAGCGCGTTGGGCCGCGTAAGGCGATGTTTGTTGCCGCCTGCTGTTTTAGTTTGGGCTTTTTTGTGTCGGCTATTGGCGTTCATACGCACAATCTGTTTTTGCTTTATTTGGGTAACGGTGTGATTGGTGGGGTTGGTTTGGGCTTGGGCTATATCGGGCCTGTATCGACTTTGATGAAATGGTTTCCCGATAAACCGGGTATGGCGACAGGCTTGGCGATTATGGGTTTTGGTGGTGGCGCGATGCTGGCCTCGCCTTTATCCGTGTCGCTGATGAATTTTTTCTCCAGTGAAACTTCAGTTGGCGTAGCGCAGGCTTTTGTCGTTTTAGGATTGTTTTATTTGGTGTTGATGATGTTCGGCGCGTTTACGATCCGTGTACCTGCCGATGGCTGGAAACCTAAAGGTTATGTTGCGCCGAAAAACAAAAGCAAATTGGTCAGCAGTAATCATGTCAATGTCTCACAAGCCATGAAAACGCCGCAATT
>NZ_JBQCVF010000045.1:3585-15015 GCF_051962515.1 Neisseria sp. P0009.S007
TGCATTCCTTTGGGCTATGGCGTCATTATGGTGTTTGTTAAAGCCTTAAGTTTGTTTAATTGATTGTTGAAAATTAGAGGCCGTCTGAAAGTTTCAGACGGCCTTTTAAAATATTAAGCAACTAATCTTTTGATACGCTGATGGTATGTTTGATGTGTTTTAAATTCGCAACGATGGTAAAAGTCATCATCACCAGTAAAGCCCATGAACTCCATTTGCTGATGTGTACCGATGCCCACGCGCCGATTTGGTTGGGATAGCGCCAAACGCCGAATAGGGTTCCCAAATTTTCCGCCAGCCAAATAAAAAATCCGATCAGGACGAAAGCGAGCAGGAGCGGCATTTTGCGAGTGGTGTCATAGGGCGTGTATAAGACCGTTGTCCGGGCATATAGGCCGAGAGCGAAAGCAGCAAGATACCAGCGATAGTCGCCGATATAGTGATGGGTGAAGAAATTGATATAAATCGCCAGTGCGCACAAAGTACCCAACCAATACGGCGGATGGCTTTTGATTTTTAAGTCAAACAGCCGCCATGCTTGAATGATATAGCTGCCGACTGCGGCATACATAAAGCCTGCAAACAGCGGTACGCCGCCGATTTTGGTATAAGCCTCATCCGGATAGCTCCATGATTGGATATCGCCTGATGTCTTGAACCACTCTAAAGCAAAGCCCACCAAGTGAAACAGCGTAATCGATTTCACTTCATCCCAAGTTTCTAGCTTGAAATACAGCATGGCTGCTTGTATGGAGATGGCAAAAATCAGCAGCAGGTCGTAGCGCGAAATTCCCAACAAGCCTGTTTTCGGAACGAGGAACATGGCAATGAAAAACAAGCCTGCAAATAAGCAGGCTCGTGCTTCTTTCAAACCGAAAAACCAAAATTCAACGATAAAGCGTCGCCAACCATGCAAATCCTTGCGTTTGGGATGTTCAGTCAGCCAAGTATCCAGTTTGCCCAACATATTTTCAGACGGCCTCTTTATCTTGAAAATGTTTTAGGCAGATTGAATCGGAATAACGCGGTTTTGCTTACGTTTTGCGCCACCTTCGCAATAGTTGGTTTTGACATAATCTTCAACGATTTGTAAAAACTCGGCAGCGATATTGTCGCCTTTGAGGGTAACTTTCCGTTCGCCGTCTACATAAACCGGCGCAACCGGTGTTTCGCCTGTACCTGGCAGGCTGATACCGATATCGGCAAGTTTGCTTTCGCCCGGGCCATTGACTACGCAACCCATTACGGCAACGTTCAATGATTCAACGCCTGGATACTCAGTGCGCCAAATAGTCATTTTTTGACGTAAATAGTTTTGTACGTCTTGCGCCAATTCTTGGAATACGGTACTGGTGGTACGGCCGCAACCCGGGCAGGCTGTAACCATTGGCGTAAAGGAGCGTAAGCCCATGGTTTGCAGGATTTCCTGACCGACAATGACTTCTTGTGTACGTGGGGAGCCAGGTTCGGGCGTAAGGGAAATTCGAATGGTGTCGCCGATACCTTCTTGCAACAATACGGACAAAGCTGCGGTGGAAGCCACAATGCCTTTGCTACCCATGCCCGCCTCGGTCAGGCCGAGATGGAGCGGGTAACGGCAACGGCTGCCTAATTCGTGGTAAACCTGAATCAAGTCTTGTACGGCGCTGACCTTGCACGACAAAATGATTTTGTCTTCAGGCAAGCCCAAAGCCACGGCTTTTTCTGCCGATTCCAGCGCCGAAACAATCAAAGCCTCTTTCATGATTTCTTCAGGCGGCTTCGGTGTGGCAGAAGCTAGGTTGGCATCCATCATACGTTTGGCAAGGCTTTGATCAAGCGAACCCCAGTTCACACCGATGCGTACGGCTTTATTGTTTTCTGCCGCTGTACGAATCATAAAGGCAAATTTCTCATCGCCTTTTGCGCCTTTACCGACATTGCCTGGGTTGATGCGGTATTTAGACAGGGCCTTGCCGCACTCAGGAAATTCGGCCAATAAGCGTTCGCCATTGAAATGGAAGTCGCCGATCAGGGGCGTGGTGTAGCCCATATCGTCTAAGCGGCTGCGGATTTCGGCTACTTTGGAAGCCGCTTCAGGAGTATTAACCGTGATACGGACCATTTCTGAGCCGGCATCGCTCAACTCTTTGACCTGTCGGGCTGTTGCTTCTGCATCTGCGGTGTCGGTATTGGTCATAGATTGCACAACAACGGGCGCATCGGAGCCGATGATGAGATGGTCAATTTTGACTTGATGTGTCTGACGGCGTTTAGGTGTGGTCATTTTAGTTTTTTCCTGCAACAAAAGAGGCGGATTTTTCACCGGCAACACGGTATTTCAAAGGTTCGATAGGTGTGCCGCCGTAATTGGCTTCCGAGCCGGCTGCAATACCGATCCAAACATTGTAAGGTGCGCCGCCTCTCAGACGTTGTTCGCTTCCGGCTGGAACGATACGGCTGAATACAACTTTTCCATCTTTGTCTGCAATAATCAGATTGCTTCGGTATTGGACTTTAATCCAAAGTTCGTCTTTCTCAACTTTGACAGCAGGTTTCTCTTCTTGTACGGCGGCGGAAGCTGCTGAGGCTGCTTGATCATTGGCCACTTCAGGCTTATTGGTGATTTCTTTTTTGCCGTCTTCCGTCATTTCGCTAACGGCAACATTATCCGTTTTTAAGGCAGGCGTTTTCATCGTATCAGCAACATCTTTGCTGTTTTGAATATTTGCCTGTTCGTTTTCAAAACTGGATTTGCTTTGCCAAAAGTAAACGCCGCCTACAGCCAAAGCCAATGCGGCTATCCCCAATATCCATTTTGGGAAGCCCTGCTTTTCAGTATCTGTGAAGCTTAAGCCGGAGTTGGTGCTGCGTGTTACCGCGTATACATGGTCTTCAAGTTGCGGAGTAATGGAGCGCAAATGTTTGGCGATGATTTGTTCGTCGATTTTCAGAAATCGTGCATATGAACGCAGATAACCTGAAACAAAGACTAAACCGGGAAAGCCGGAATATTCCCCTTTTTCCAAAGCATCAATTTGTTCGGTAGACAGTTTCAAACGTGAAGCAACATCTTGAATATCGATTTTGGCATCAGTTCTGTGTTTGCGTAATTCATCCCCCAATGTTTTGGCGGCTTGTGTGTCGTAGTTGATTTTATCGTTATTTTCCATTTATTGGCCTGTTGTGACGGTTTGTAGTTCGTCTGAATAAGGGAAGTTTGCCCTAAGTTGGGCTTCGTATTCGTATGCGGCGTGTTTATTACCCAAGGCGGTAGCCAAACGCCAGCCTAAAAGCAAATCGTCAGCCTGCAGGACATCAACTTTGCTTTGGTATTGGCGGAAATAATAGTCGGCATCGTTCAGATTGCCTGCCATCATTTTGGTTCGGGCAAGTTCTTTGAAAGCAGGGAAGAATTGCGGATTTGCTGCTAAAGACCTTTCCAAATAGGCTTGGGCTAAAGAGTATTGACCTAACCTTGCGCTGCAAATGCCTTTATTCATATTGGCAATAAAGGGGCTTGGGTAGGTTGGGTCGGCCAGTGCTTTGTCAAAATAAGCCAAAGATTCGGCCGGTGCATTCATTTGATTGCACAAGAACCAACCGTAGTTGTTGTTGACTTCCGCACTATCAGGTTTTAAAGACAATGCTTTAAGAAAGCTTTCTTGAGCTTTGTCTTTGACTTTCAAATACTGATAAATCTCGGCGCGTACCAACCAAGCAAGGTCATTTTTGGAATTGGACTTAAGCGCCTCTTCGATACTTTCAGTAGCTTGGCGGTAGTTTTGGCCGCGCATATATTCCACAGCCAGTTGGGTTTTGATATTAGAAACTTGAATGGCACGTTCTTTAGGGCTTGGGCCGGAAGAGGAAGCGCAGGCAGAAAGAGTCAGTGCGGTAAGTAAAGCGAATCCGAACTTGATTTTCATAATTAACCTTATTGTTCGACCAAAATCTGTTGCCATTTTTGTTGGCGGCGTGTTTTATCTTGTACTTGTCCGGCCAATTGTCCGCAAGCGGCATCGATATCGTCGCCGCGGGTTTTGCGGACAGTAACGACAAAGCCGGCTTGTTGCAGAATATCGCGGAAGACACGGATATTTTCATTGGTAGAACGTTCGTAGCCGGAATTTGGGAAAGGATTGAACGGAATCAGATTGAATTTGCATGGTACGTCTTTAACCAATTCAATCAATTCGCGTGCATGTTGTGCTTTATCATTGATACCGTCGAGCATAACGTATTCAAAGGTAATAAAGTCACGGGGGGCTTTGACCAGATAACGTTGACAGGCCGCCATCAATTCTTTGAGCGGGTATTTTTTGTTGAGAGGAACAATCTGATCGCGCACTTCATCGTTGGATGCGTGTAAAGATACAGCCAAAGCAACAGGCATTGCATCACGCAGTCTGTCCATTTGTGGAACCATGCCCGAAGTGGAAACGGTCACGCGACGGCGGCTCAAGCCGTAGCCATGATCATCCAACATAATACTCAAGGCAGTAACAACATTGTCAAAGTTTGCCATAGGCTCGCCCATACCCATCATCACCACGTTGGAGATAACGCGTTCGTTTTTAGGGGTAACACCCATGGCTTTATTGGCCCACCAAAGCTGACCGATAATTTCAGCGGCAGTCAGGTTGCGGTTGAAACCCTGTCGTCCGGTAGAGCAGAAAGTGCATTCCAATGCGCAACCTACTTGGGAAGAGATGCACAAAGTACCGCGTTCGGCTTCGGGAATAAAGACGGTTTCTACACCGTTGCCCGTGCCGACATCCAGCAACCATTTGCGTGTGCCATCAGTAGATTCTTGTGCCATCATTAATTTAGGCACTTCGATTGTGGCTTGTTCATTCAACTTGGCACGCAATGATTTGGCCAAGTCAGTCATTTCTTCAAAGTTTTGTGCACCGGCTTGATGCATCCAACGCATGACTTGTTTGGCGCGGAAAGGTTTCTCACCCATTTCGGCAAAGTGTTGCGTCAGTCCATTTAAATCGTAATTCAGTAGATTGGTTTTCATGTATTTTTATGTTTCTCAATAAAGCTTTTAAAGTAAAGAGGCTTATCGGTCAGCTTTGCTTTAAAAGCCTTTAGGGTTTCAGACGGCCTGTCATTTGCAGGGCATACAAAGCACTTTTGCCGTCCGATATGGAATCGGACGGCCGTAAAGCGGCTACAGGCTTTTTGCTTTTATCGTGGGCAGATTTCGCTTTGGCTGAAAAAGTAGGCGATTTCAATCGCAGCATTTTCCACGCTGTCAGAACCGTGTACAGCATTAACACTGACAGATTCTGCAAAGTCGGCACGGATTGTGCCCGGAGCTGCATCGGCTGGATTGGTTGCGCCCATCAATTCGCGATTTTTGGCAACGGCGTTTTCACCTTCCAATACTTGAATCATAACAGGATTGCGAGTCATGAATTTAACCAAGTCTTCATAAAAAGGGCGGTCTTTGTGTACAGCATAAAACTCTTTTGCTTCGCGCTCAGACAGATGTTTCATTTTCGCCGCAATAATGCGCAAGCCGTTTTCTTCAAAGCGGCTGTAAATCTTGCCGATGACGTTTTTTTCTACTGCATCGGGTTTGATGATGGAAATCGTACGTTCGATGGCCATGTTATGTCCTTGTTTTTATTAATAGGTGAGTTGCCGTAGCCAAGAGGCGAGGGAAGTGTATTCTACCAAATTTCGCCCCTTTTTGGGAAAGGCATTATTTGCTTAAAGTCAGGTGTGGTTGTTCCAAATAGACTTCGGATTGCATTTCGATCATACGGCTGGCTGTACGGGTAAATTCCTCGGCGAAATCGCCTTCGACATAAATATCGTTTACGCCAACTGCACTGGTGGCGCACAATTTCACACGGAAATCATATAAAACGTCAATTAACCATGTCAGACGGCGTGCTTCTGCTTTTTCTTGCGGGGTTAGACGTTCTAATCCTGAAAGGAAAACCATCTCATAATGTTCGGCTAAATACAGATAGTCAGCTTGTGAACGCGGGCCAAAACATAATGCGCGGAAATCAAACCAGATGGCGCGTTCTGACTGGGCTTTGTGAGGAATTTCTCGTCCATGAATAATGCTGATGCCTGGGTTTAATTCAGAGATTCCGCTCATTTCCTTAAATAAAGCAGCCAGTTTTTGCTCGTTCTCTTCATTATTGGGGACAAAGAAAATTTCGGCAGGACGCAAGGTACGCAATCGGTAATCTTCGCCGCCATCCACATTTAAAACGGTCAGGTTGGACTCGATAAGGGCGATGGTTGGGAGAAAGCTGCTGCGGTTTTGACCTTGAGGATAGAGTTCGGATGGGGCGTAGTTGGAAGTGGCTACCAAGACTACACCTTCACTCAACAGGTTTTCCAGTAAACGGCCCAAAATCATGGCATCGGCAATATCACTAACGTGAAACTCGTCAAAGCATAATACACGTGTTTCTTTGGCAATTTCTGTTGCAACGGCTTTTAAAGGGTTAGCTTCGCTTTTCAAGACTTTAAGGCGTTGATGGATTTCGGCCATGAAGGCATGGAAATGCACGCGACGCTTACGACGATAGGGAAGACAGCCGAAAAAAGCATCCATCAAAAAGCTTTTACCGCGTCCTACGCCGCCATAAAAATAGAGTCCTTTAGGTACTTGAGGGGAACGCAAGCTACGGCCGAGAAAACGGTTGCGTTTGCGTTTGAACATCATCAGCTCGGTCCACAAACGATCCAAATATTCAATGGCTCGCGCTTGGGCTTCGTCGCGGATGAAGTTGGGCTGTTCGGCTGCAGCCTGATACCAAGTCAATGGGCTGTGGTTTTCAAATGGAGGTGGTGTGAATAGTTGGTCTCTATTGCTCATGTGTAACCTTTATTATGCTTTACTGGCGATAGTTGAAACATCATCCACAATAGTTTGGACAGTAGTTGGAATGATGTTTTCATTACAGAATAGTCGGTCTATTATAAATGATTTCAGACGGCCTGCGTTTTTTGCAAAAGCATTGTAGTAAATATAGTTGAAATAGTGTGTGATTGAGGTATACGTGAAAAGAGTCGGCTTTGGTATTTCTTGAGAAAACAAAAAAACGCCGCATTTCTGCGGCGTTTTGCTACTAAGTATTAATGAGCACTTTCTTGCAATGCCAAGTCTACACGCTCACGCAACTCTTTACCCGGTTTGAAGTGAGGAACATGCTTTTCAGGCACTTCCACGCGTTCGCCGGTTTTCGGGTTGCGCCCGATACGGGCAGGGCGGTGGTTCAAGTCGAAGCTGCCGAAACCGCGGATTTCGATACGTTGTCCACGAGCCAGTGAACGGGTCATGGTATCAACCAAGACTTTTACACTGTATTCGACATCTTTAGCCAGCAGTTGGTTGCCATTTTTTTCGGCAAACACTTCTGCAAGGCGAACCATCAATTCAGACTTCGTCATGTCTGCAACCTTATTCTTGGTCGCCGGACAGTTTGGCTTTCAGCAAGTCGCCCAGGCTGGTAGTACCGGCATTGGCAGTTGCAGCGGCGTTAACTGAATTCAGCGCTTCGCGGTTTTCTTTAGCGTCTTTCGCTTTAACAGACAGACGGATGCTGCGGTTTTTGCGGTCAACGGTAACGATAACGGCTTCAACTTCGTCGCCTTCTTTCAGTTTGGTAGTCAGGTCTTCAACGCGGTCAGCAGCGAATTCAGAAGCAGGCAGGTAGCCTTCAACTTCTTCAGACAGAGCGACTACGGCACCTTTGGCGTCAACAGATTTCACAGAACCTTTAACCAAAGAACCTTTGTCGTTTACGCTGATGAAGTTGCCGAACGGATCACCTTCCAGTTGTTTGATACCCAAAGAGATACGTTCTTTTTCAACGTCGATGGCCAATACAACGGCTTCAACTTCTTCGCCTTTTTTGTATTTGCGTACAGCTTCTTCGCCGGCTTCAGTCCAAGACAGGTCGGACAAGTGAACCAGGCCGTCGATGCCGCCAGGCAGACCTACGAATACGCCGAAGTCAGTGATAGATTTAACTGCGCCGGAGATTTTGTCGCCTTTGTTGTGGTTGGCGGCAAATTCTTCCCAAGGGTTAGCTTGGCATTGTTTCATACCCAAAGAGATACGGCGGCGGTCTTCGTCGATTTCCAGGATCATTACTTCAACTTCGTCACCCAATTGAACAACTTTGCTTGGGTGTACGTTTTTGTTGGTCCAATCCATTTCGGAAACGTGTACCAAACCTTCGATGCCTTGTTCGATCTCAACGAATGCACCGTAGTCAGTCAGGTTGGATACTTTACCGAACAGGCGGGTACCTTGTGGGTAACGACGGGTCAGGCCGCTCCAAGGATCTTCGCCCAGTTGTTTCATACCCAAGGAAACACGTTGTTTGTCTTGGTCGAATTTCAGGACTTTAGCTTCTACTTCTTGACCAACTTCCAAAACTTCGCTTGGGTGTTTTACACGGCGCCATGCCAAGTCGGTAATGTGCAACAGACCGTCGATGCCGCCCAAGTCAACGAATGCACCGTAATCGGTGATGTTTTTAACGATACCTTTGATAACTGAACCTTCTTGCAGGTTTTCCAGCAAGGCTTTGCGTTCTTCGCCCAAAGTAGCTTCCAGAACAGCGCGGCGGGACACAACAACGTTGTTGCGTTTTTTGTCCAGTTTGATCACTTTGAATTCAATTTCTTTGCCTTCGAAGTGAGAAGTGTCTTTTACAGGACGTACATCAACCAAAGAACCCGGCAGGAATGCGCGGATGCTGTTGATCATAACAGTCAGACCACCTTTGACTTTGCCATTGATAACGCCAGACAGGATGTCGCCGTTTTCCATAGCTTCTTCCAAAGCGATCCAGTCGGCAGCACGTTTGGCTTTTTCGCGGGACAGTTTGGTTTCGCCGAAGCCGTTTTCAACAGATTCGATGGTAACGGTAACGAAATCGCCAACTTTAACTTCAATCTCGCCCTGAGCGTTTTTGAATTCAGCAACATCAATCAGAGATTCTGATTTCAGACCTGCGTTAACGGTAACGAAGTTTTGATCGATGCCGACTACTTCGGCAGTAATCACTTCACCTGGGTTCATCTCTTGCAGGGTAAAGCTTTCTTCCAGCAGCTGGGCAAAATTTTCCATAGTCATATATACTCTTTTCGGTACACCGCCAAGGGGTGCGGGTTAGGTTTGAAATGACCTGCCGTCCTTGGCGCGGCAGGTTGGGAAATGTTTTCAGACGGCCTTGTTATAGGGTTAACAGGCCGTCTGAAATGAAAACTTCGCGATTATACTCCAAATTTTAAACTTTATGATACCAATCAAGCACTTTTTTTACAGCTTCTTCGATAGAAAGGTTATCAGTATCTAAAAGCAGGGCATCGGGCAGCTGTTTCAACGGAGCAACAGGGCGGCGGCGGTCTGCTTCGTCGCGCGCTTCAATGTCCGACAAAATACGCTCGAATGCAACGCCTTCGCATGGGATACCGAGTTGTTTGGCACGACGTTGGGCGCGGACATTGGCACTTGCGGTCAGGAAAATTTTTAATGCGGCATCAGGGAAAATAACCGAGCCGATATCGCGGCCGTCGGCGACCAAGCCTTTTTCGGTTAGGAAGTCGCGTTGGCGTTGCAAAAGGGCAGTACGCACTTTAGGCAACTGCGCGACGGCAGATGCGCCCATGCCAATCGCTTCGGTACGGATTTGCTCGGATACATCATCGCCGTTTAATAATACAACGCTGCCTTCAAATTGTGCGGGCAAGGTTTCTGCCAGTGTGCTGACGGCATCTTCATCTGTCCAAGCGACATTTTGTTTTTGTGCATAAAGCGCAGTCAGGCGGTAAAGCGCACCGGAGTCGAGGTAAAGAAAACCCAAGGCTTCGGCTACGCGTGAGGCAACCGTCCCTTTACCGGATGCGCTGGGACCGTCGATGGCGATGACTTTTTGCTTGAGGCTCATGTGTTCTCCTGAATGCGATAGGTATTTGAATTAACCGTTTATTATACGTTGCTTTGGCCGTCTGAAAACGAAAATTTTTGTGTGATTTAGATTTGAGGGGAAAGTGGCTCGGCCTTATCGGGTATAATGGCCAAAATCATAATTTAACCGCTTTATCTGATTGTTCGGGCCATCTGAAATAACGGGTCGGGAATGGTCTTAGAATTTAGAAACATTATGTTACAAACCGATAATCTTACTTCTGCACAACCTCAGCGCATTATCACTGCTCAAAATATTTCCGCTCAGGAAGAATTGCTTGAACGCGCTTTACGTCCGAAAACTTTAGACGACTATATCGGACAGGATAAAGCAAAAGAGCAGTTGGCTATTTTTATTCAGGCAGCGAAAAAACGTGGCGAAGCGCTTGACCACACTTTGCTGTTTGGTCCTCCGGGTTTGGGCAAAACTACTTTGGCACACATTATCGCCAAAGAGTTAGGCGTTAATTTGCGCCAAACCAGCGGCCCGGTTTTGGAACGTGCCGGCGACCTTGCAGCCTTGTTGACCAACCTCGAGCCGCATGATGTGCTGTTTATTGATGAAATCCACCGCTTAAGCCCTGTGGTTGAAGAAATCCTTTATCCTGCGCTTGAAGATTATCAGTTGGACATCATGATAGGCGAGGGGCCGGCCGCGCGTTCGGTCAAAATCGATTTGCCGCCGTTTACATTGGTAGGCGCGACGACCCGTGCCGGTATGCTGACCAATCCTTTGCGCGACCGTTTCGGTATCGTGTCCCGATTAGAGTTTTATCAGAATAAAGATTTGGCGACTATTGTTGCTCGTTCTGCCCAGTTGTTGCAGTTGGATATGGGCGACGAGGGTGCGATGGAAGTGGCCAAGCGCAGCCGCGGTACGCCGCGTATTGCCAACCGCCTTTTGCGACGTGTACGCGATTATGCCGATGTGAAAAACAACGGCGTCATTGATGCGGAAATTGCCGATGCTGCCTTGAGTATGCTGGATGTGGACGGTCAGGGTTTGGATGTGATGGACAGGAAATTCCTTGAGGCGATTCTGCACAAGTTCAGCGGCGGTCCTGTCGGTTTGGAAAACGTGGCTGCTGCGATTGGCGAATCAACCGATACCATCGAAGATGTGATTGAACCATATCTGATTCAGCAGGGCTTTTTGCAGCGTACACCGCGCGGACGCGTAGCAACCGAACGAGCCTATCTGCATTTCGGTTTGAAGGTTCAAGAATAATAATGAAGGCCGTCTGAAAACTGCTTTCAGACGGCCTGATACTTTCAATTTCATATGATTGTCGGCAAATATCTGCCGATAATCGGTTAAAATGTCCCTCTTTTCTTTTTTGAAGTTTCCCCATGAATATCTTATCCGTAGAAAATGCTTCTTTTGCCGTCGGCCATGTCGCCTTGCTCGACAAAACTTCTTTTCAACTCGACAGCGGCGAGAAAATCGGTTTAATCGGCCGCAACGGTGCGGGTAAGTCTTCGTTTTTAAAAAT
>NZ_JBQCVF010000046.1:0-14872 GCF_051962515.1 Neisseria sp. P0009.S007
CATTCGCCGCCGGCGGCTTCGCGGTAGAGCTTGATTAAATCGCTGTGTGCGCCTCCCCAGGGCGGGTCGTTGGCAGCAAGGAATTCCCACACGTCGTCGGTACTCAAATCGACAATCGGTCGGTACACCAACGCGTTTTTCAAATCACTGTGCGGGGTCAGATTGCTGTTTTCCAAGTTTTGGTGGCTTTCGATACTTGCTTTGCGGGTGGCAGATTCGTCTTTGCGCACGCCCAGTACGATGATGGCTTTGCCGTTTTCGTTTACTTTTTGCAGGATGTAGCCGCTAGTAGGCTGGATTTTCAGGCGGTCGGTGCACCAGCGCATTGAGCGGTTAGGCGTGGGGTAGCCTTTGCCGATGAGTAGCGTCCAAAAGGTGTCCTGCAATTTCGGCACGGTGATTTCGCCGCTGACGGGCAGCCTGAAAATTTCAGCGGCACGCAGAATTTCTGCCAAAGATTGGCGCATGTGTTTCACTACCAGCGGGCTTTCCACCAGCGTGTCGTTGGAAATGAAGAACACCTGCCGCGTCCGCAGCATCGGCGGCAGCGAAAGCAGCATGTCAAACACCAAATGGGCGACAAGGGTGCTGTCCTTGCCGCCTGAAAAGGTAACAATCCAAGGGTAGTGCTGCGTTTCGCTTAAATATTCTTCAGTGATGTTTTGGCGTATAGCGTCGAACGGGTTGGCAGGGTGTATGGGTATTACGGTCATTTTTATACATATTTCTTATTTGCACCTAAAACAGGTGCATGCGTGATTGTACCTAAAATCGGAGCGCATGAGAAATATTCGTTTGTCGGTACACTCTGCCGAACACACCTATTTGCGACAACTCCTTATCCGCAGAAGATTGGATTTGGGGTTGTCGCAGCGTGCATTGGCGGAACGGATGAATGTGGTGCATTCGTTCGTAGGAAAAGTGGAAACAGGTGACAGGCGGCTGGATATCTTTGAGTTTATTGATTATTGCCGCGCATTGAATTGGCAACCGGAGGAGGTATTGCAAAGTTTGCAGGAGGAAGCGGTATGAAAGATTTGGCAGCATTATTAAAATATGCGGAACAATTCCGCAGCCTGCATACAAGTTTTACACAAGCAAACAACCGTGCCCCGCATAAATTCATCCTTCTATACAGTTTATGCCTGCTGTATGAATCAGGCAGCCTGCACACAGAAAAAATTGATTTTTCGGATACGCTTTTGGAAGAATGGCAGGCAATATTCAGACAGTAATGGCAGCGGTGGGTGGCAAACGCATACCACCAAGAAAATTTCGGCATGCCGCTCTACCACATGAGGACCGAGCCGTTTTGGTATTTTTGTGTCAAACCTGGTATGGAAGATGCATTCGAACAAAAAAACCGCATGAAGGCTTTATCCAGCCTGCGTCAAACTGTTTCGGGCGTAGAAATCGATGCACTACTCGCACGGCTGCTTCGGCAGGCCGAAACGCGGGTGGTGCTGCAGGATGTGCTGTTGGCACAATTGTTTGAAATCTTATGAGCAGGGAAACGAGTGAAATTTAAAGTGCAGGCTGCTTTTTCATCACCCCAAAAGCAGCAGCCGTAGGTCGGATTCTCGAATCCGACATTTTCCAACAGCGTTTTTTTCGGAAACGATAGACGCGTCAATGTTTTTGTTGGATACGAGTATTCAACCTACATTTCTACTTCTGGATTCCCGCCTGCGAGGGAATGACGGCGGAGGTTTCGGCAAAATTGCTCCTCCCGTTTTCAGACGGCCTCTGCCATCTCCCTTCTACATCTCTTCCAATTTCGCAAACTTGGTATCTAGCTCTTTTACGCCCTGTTTGCCGAAGTTGATGGTCAGTCGGGCGGATTCGCCTTTGTCCACGGCATCGATGATGACGCCGGTGCCGAATTTGGCGTGGCGGACGTTTTGGCCGATGCGGAAGCCTGCGTAGGTTTGCGGCTGTTTGAAGTCGTCGAGGATTTTGTCTTTGAACGTGGCGGTTTGGCGTGTGTTGCCGTAGCTGTCGTAGACGGGTTTTTTGACGGACAGGTAGTGCAATACTTCGGGCGGGATTTCTTCGACGAAGCGGGAGACGATGCCGAATTGGGTTTGTCCGTGCAGCATGCGTTGTTGCGCCATGGTGATGTAGAGGCGTTTACGGGCGCGGGTGATGGCGACGTACATGAGGCGGCGTTCTTCTTCGAGGCCGCCGCGTTCGGCGAGGCTCATTTCGCTGGGGAAACGGCCTTCTTCCATGCCGGTGAGGAAGACGGCGTTAAATTCCAAGCCTTTGGAGGCGTGGACGGTCATCAGTTGGACGGCTTTTTCGCCTGCGCCTGCTTGGTTTTCGCCGGATTCGAGGGCGGCGTTGCTGAGGAAGGCGAGGATGGGGAAGGCGGGGTCGTCTGAAATGTTTTCAGGCAGGGTTTCAAAGTTGCTGTCTTCGGGTTTGAACTCGATGGCGGCGTTGACGAGTTCGTCGAGGTTGTCGAGGCGGTCTTGGTTGTCGCCTTTTTGGGTTCGGTAGTGTTCGGTCAGGCCGCTGTCTTTGAGGATGCCGACGATGATTTCGGACAGGGGCAGTTGTCCGACTTGGTTGCGCAGGGCTTCAATGAGGCGGACGAAGGCGACGATTTTGGTGGCTTTTGCGCCGGCGTTGCAGGCTGCCTGCCAGAGGGTGATGCCTTGTTCGTTTGAGGCCGTCTGAAGGTTTTCGATGGTGCGTGCGCCGATGCCGCGCGGTGGGAAGTTAATCACGCGCAAGAGGGCGTTGTCGTCGTCGGGATTGACGGCGAGGCGCAGGTAGGCGAGGGCGTGTTTGATTTCTTGGCGTTCGTAAAAGCGCAGGCCGCCGTAGATTTTGTAGGGGATGCCGCTGCGGAACAGGCTTTGTTCGATGACGCGGGATTGGGCGTTGCTGCGGTAGAGGACGGCGATTTCGTCCAAATTCCAGCCTTCGCGTTCGAGGGCTTTGGTTTCGTCCACGATGAATTGGGCTTCTTCGAGGTCGGTAAAGGCGGAGTAGTAGCGGATTTTATCGCCTGCTTCGGCGTCGGTGCGCAGGTTTTTGCCGAGGCGTTCGTCGTTGTTTTCGATGACGGCGTTGGCGGCGGCGAGGATGTTGCCGACAGAGCGGTAGTTTTGTTCGAGTTTGACGGGCGCGTCGATGTGGAATTCTTCCATCAGCGCGGTCATGTTGCCGACGTTTGCGCCGCGGAAGCGGTAAATGCTTTGGTCGTCATCGCCGACGGCAAACACTGCTGCGTGGTTGCCGGCGATTAATTTGAGCCAGGCGTATTGCAGCTTGTTGGTGTCTTGGAACTCGTCGACCAGAATGTGGTTGAAGCGGTTTTGGTAGTGTTGGCGCAGGATTTCGTTGCTTTGCAGCATTTCGTAGCTGCGGAGCATGAGTTCGGCGAAATCGACTACGCCTTCGCGTTGGCAGATTTTGTCGTATTCGGCGTAGCACTCAATCATGCGGCGTGTGTGCGGATCGGGCGCGCTCAATACGGAAGCGCGCAAGCCGGATTCTTTTTGCGCGTTGATAAAGCCTTGCAATGAACGCGGTGCGATGATTTCTTCGGCGATGTTGAGGCTTTTGAGCAGACGTTTGATGAGGGAGAGTTGGTCGCCGCTGTCGAGGATTTGGAAGGAAGAGGGCAGGCCTGCGTCGCGGTGGTGCAGGCGCAAAAAGCGGTGGCAGAGGCCGTGGAACGTGCCGAGCCACATGGCGCGGACGTTGACTGGAATCATTGCGCCCAAACGGGTCTGCATTTCTTTGGCGGCTTTGTTGGTAAACGTTACCGCCATAATGCTGTGCACGCTGGCTTGTCCGCTTTGCAACAGCCAGGCGATACGCGTGGTCAGCACGCGCGTTTTGCCGCTGCCTGCGCCTGCCAAAACGAGGGCGGATTGCGGCGGCCAGGTTACGGCGGAGAGTTGTTCGGGGTTTAAGCCTTGCAGGAGGTTGGGGGCGGATTCGTTGGGAAACATGAAGAGGCCGTCTGAAAATAAATGGGAATGCGATATTTTAAAGGAAATACAAAAGGCCGTCTGAAAAGATGTTTCAGACGGCCTTTGTGTTGGAAGCCGATTAGAACGGACGTACTTCCAAACCGAACATACGGCGAGCGGTGTTCAGCATTTGGCAGCTGAAGCCCCACTCGTTGTCGTACCATGCGAACACTTTAACCATTTTGCCTGCGGTGACTTTAGTCAGCGTAGAGTCAAATGTGCTGGCTTGGGTAGTGTGGTTGAAGTCCATGGAAACCAGCGGCAGGGTATTGTAGGCCAATACGCCTTTCAGACGGCCTTCTTCGGAAGCGGCTTTCATCAGCGCGTTGATTTCTTCGGCGGAAGTGTCGCGACCTGCTTGGAAGCTCAGGTCAACCAGGGAAACGTTGACGGTCGGTACGCGGATGGCGAGGCCGTCGAGTTTGCCTTTCAGGTCCGGCAATACCAAACCGACGGCTTTGGCAGCACCGGTTTTGGTCGGAATCATGTTTTCCACGCCGCTACGCGCACGGCGCAGGTCTTTGTGGCGTACGTCGGTGACGGTTTGGTCGTTGGTCAGCGCGTGGATGGTGGTCATCACGCCGTTTACGATACCGATGTTTTCGTTCAATACTTTGGCAACAGGTGCCAGGCAGTTGGTGGTACAAGACGCGTTGGAGATAACGGTCATGTCGTCGGTAATCACGTCGTCGTTTACGCCGTAAACGATGGTTGCGTCAACGTCATCGCCGCCGGGAGCGGAAATCAGCACTTTTTTCGCGCCGCTTTCCAAGTGGATTTTGGCTTTCTCTTTGCTGGTGAACGCGCCGGTACATTCCATTACCAAGTCAACGCCCAATTCGCCCCATGGCAATTCGGCTGGGTTGCGGGTGGAGAAGTAAGGGATTTTTTTACCGTCGATGATGAGGTGTTTTTCATCATGGGAAACATCGGCGTCAAAGCGGCCGTGAACAGTGTCGAATTTGGTCAGGTGAGCATTGGTCTCGATGCTGCCGCTGGCATTGATGGCAACGATGTCGAGTTGGTCTTGCAGTTTGTAGTCGAAAATAGCGCGCACTACTTGGCGGCCGATGCGGCCGTAACCGTTGATGGCAACTTTGATACCCATGGCTTTTCCTCTTCTTTTGGGTTTGGGTTGTGGATTGAATGGCGGCAATTATAGCAAAAATGTAGTGCTGTGTAATTAATGTTTTATTGAAATTTTTTGGTTTGATTATTTTTAATTGTGGATAATTAGAGTAGAAATGCAGGTTTAAATTTAATGTTATTTAATATTTTTTGAAATTTTATTTTTATTAATTCCATTTTTTGGTGTTTTGTGTCCGTTTTAAATCACGGTAATGAAGGAAACGGGAAAAGGTGGATTGTTTTTGTTTATATTAAACGGAATTTTGGGACGGTTTCTTGATTACAACATGCAACAGTGAAATTTTCAGACGGCCCGGATTGGACGGAAGGAAAACAGGCCGTCTGAAACATTTTGATGACGGGGGATTTGAATGCGTTGGGTTGCCGCTTTTCCTTACGGGATAAGGGAAAGGCGGTTTGCGGCGAGGGCGGTTGTCAGTGGGAAGGGGAGGGAAAAACGGGGCTTGGGTGTTGCGTTTGGCTTGTATATAAAGAAGTGTATGAAGATTTTAGTCGTAGTGCATGAAGATTTTCCTTGCGATTTTAATGCAATACTGACTTGCCAACAGTGTTAAATTTTTTTACGATAAGGTCAGATTATGTTTGCATGGCCATAAGCGGTGCATTCTTTAAATACCGGATATTATCCTTGTCCGAATATCTATTTTAACCGGCCGGTTTGTCCGACCTGATTTCTAAATATATACGCGCAAGGCCGGGAGGCCTTGACGACACTCGATTTTTAAGAGGTTCATCGTGTCAAATTCTCAATCCAGCGAACGCGCGACGTTTAGCAGTCGCCGTGCCTTTATGTTTGCCGCCATCGGCTCGGCCGTGGGCTTAGGCAACATTTGGCGTTTCCCTTACATCGCCTTCGACAACGGCGGCGGTGCTTTCGTCCTCCCTTATTTGGTTGCGCTGTTGACGGCGGGTATTCCACTGTTGCTGCTCGACTATGCCATCGGCCACCGTTACCGCGGTTCGCCTCCTTTGGCCTTCCGCCGCCTCGGCCGTTGGTTTGAGCCGGTGGGTTGGTGGAACTTTCTGACCAACGTCATCATCTGTATCTACTACGCCGTGATTGTCGGCTGGGCGGCAAGCTATGCCTATTATTCTTTGACTTCGGCATGGGGTACGGATCCGCAGACCTTCTTCTTCAAAGACTTCCTGCAAATGGCCGATGCCAAAGACTTGGGCTTGGATTTTGTCGGCAAAGTTGCCGGTCCGTTGATTGCCGTGTGGGTGTTTACGCTGGCGATTATGGCTTTGGGCGTGCAAAAAGGTGTGGCCGGTGCGTCCACATTCTTCATGCCTTTGTTGGTGGTAATGTTTGTCATCATGGTGGGCATTGCGCTGACTCTGCCGGGTGCGGCAAAAGGTTTGGACGCTTTGTTTACGCCTGACTGGAGCCGCTTGGCGGATCCGAAAGTCTGGGTAGCCGCATATGGTCAGATCTTCTTCTCGCTCTCCATCTGCTTCGGCATCATGATTACTTATTCTTCTTACCTGAAGAAAAAAACCGACTTGGGCGGCACCGGCTTGGTTGTCGGCTTTGCCAACAGCAGCTTTGAGTTGCTCGCCGGTATCGGCGTATTTGCCGCATTGGGCTTTATGGCTCAAGCCGCAGGCAAAGAAGTCAGCGAAGTGGCATCCAACGGTATCGGCTTGGCGTTTATCGCGTTCCCGACCATCATCAACCAAGCGCCGATGGGCGCGTTGATCGGCGTGTTGTTCTTCGGCTCGCTGGTGTTTGCCGGTGTAACTTCTATGATTTCCATCGTTGAAGTAATTGTGGCTGCAATTCAAGACAAAATGAACATCGGACGTGTCAGCGCAACGTTGATTGCTGGCGTTCCCATGGCGATTATTTCCACCTTGCTGTTCGGTACGACCACCGGCCTGCCTGTGTTGGACGTATTGGACAAATTCATCAATACTTATGGCATTGTGGCTTCCGGTTTTGTTTACGTTTTGGCGATTGTCTTGTTGAACAAGCTGCCGGAACTGCGTAACCACTTGAACGCGCTGTCTTCCATCCGTGTCGGCAAAGTGTGGACAGCCAGCGTGGTGGTTACCGTCGCCATGCTCGGCTATATGCTTTATCAGGATACTGCCGGCCTCCTAAAAGAGAATTACAGCGGCTATCCTGACAGCTTCCTCAATATCTTTGGTTGGGGCATGGTGGGCGCCATCCTCGTATTGTCGGTCTTGCTGTCATTCTTGCCGTGGGAACACGGTCAGGGCTTCAACGTCAAAGACGAACATGAACACGAACGTGAAGGAGACGAATAATGAGTACTTCAGCCATTATTATGATGCTTGTCGCATTGATCGTCATTTGGGGCGGATTCATCGTCTCCGTCCTGCGCCTGCCTAAAGAATAAGGTTTGAGCAAATGAAAAGGCCGTCTGAAAGTCATTTTTCAGACGGCCTTTTTGTTACATAGCAAGGGACGGAAGAGGGGGAATCATCTTGGTGGACGGCATGTGCGAGATTTTTAATAATGGATGACCGGGTATGATGTATAAATTATATCTATTTGTTTTAAAAAGATTTAAATACGATTATCGTGTTAATAAACCGTTGTTCCCTTCAATCTTTGCCCGCTGTTTTCTTTGTTCTAGAATAGAGTCCGCAATGCCTTTTATGAGGCATTAGGTACAGTATCCGTTTATTTGTTAAGGAGAATTTCATGGCTAAAGTACATCAACCAAGTAAAGAAAGTGATTCTGAAGATTTTGTTATCCGCCTCGATCCGCGCGAGTGGGACGGTACTTTTTCAGGAGAAGGCAAAGGGCCTAATGATGGCTATGACGATGATCATATCATCCGCCTTGATCCGCGTGAGTGGGAAGGTTTTGAGCCTGCACAGCCGGCCGCGAAGCCGATATTGGAATCCAAAGCTTTCGATGGAGATGAGCTTTTGAGCCGTGAGTTTGGTGAGGCTGATCCTCTTGATTCTTCTGCTGGTCTTTCCTCAGACAATGCGACCTATTCAAACAATGGTACAGGTTCATCTGCGTTGGATACCATTCATGATTTAGCAGAGGCTTCTATTTTCAAACTGTAATCGTTCCATAATATAAAAGGCCGTCTGAAACCGATATGTGTTTCAGACGGCCTTTTTGTGTATGGTCATCGGGACGAAGCCTAACTCATCATCCAAATTACCAAATGCACCATGGTTGGGCCAAACAATACCATAAACAGTCCGGCCAAAATCATGGTCAGGCTGGCCATTACGCCTTCAGTTTCATGGCGTTGTCCGGCGCGCGATGTGCCGAAGCCGTGGGCGGCATTGCCGAATGCCACGCCGTTGGCGGTACGGAAGCGGATACGGGTGAAGGCTAAAAACAGGTCGCCGAATATCATGCCGACAAAGCCAGTGATGATGGTGAACAGGGAAACGAGCGAGGCTGAACCGTGGATTTCGCTGGCGAGGACGACGGCAAACGGCGTGGAGATGGAGCGCGCCATTAGGCTGTTGGTTACTTCGTTGTTGAAGTGGAACATATGGCTCATGAGGAATGCGCTGACTACGCCGACAAACATGCCCACCATAATGGCGATGGAGAGGATGGGCAGCTGGCGGCGGATGACTTCGCGGTTTTCATAAATGGGGACGGCAAAGGCAACGGTAACCGGAGTGAGCAGGAAGACGATGCCTTGGGTATATTTGTGGTAGGTGTCGTAATTGACGCCGAATGCCAGCAGCAGGAGGATGGTGCTGACGGAGACGGTAACGACGGGGGAGAAAATCATTAAGGGTTTTTTGCGGTGGATTTTTTTGGCAACGACATAGGCAAAGCAAGTCCAGATGAAGCAGGCGAGGGCAGTGTAGTCCATTTTTATTCTCTATTTTTAGGAGTGGAGTTTTTTGTAGAGGCGGCGTTTCCAGCGGTAGCAGAAATCGAGAGTCAGGGCGGTGCTGATCATCACGAGCGCGGTGCCGACGGCGATGGTCAAAATCAGCTGCCAACCTTCGGACATCAGCAGGTCTTGATATTGCAAGACGGAAACCATGATGGGGATGAAGAAAAAGACGAGTTCGCCCAATGCCCATTTTGCGCCGCGATCAACCATGCCCGGGCGGATGATGCCGAGCCCTAAAAGGGCGAGCATGAGGAACAAGCCCAATACGCCTGAAGAAACAGGCAGATGCGTGAAGCGGACGATAAGGTCGGAGACGCCCCATACTGCGCCGATGATGGCAAGCTGCAAGGCCGTCTGAAAAAATCTGGTGAGGGAATCCATGATATGGGTGTGTGTTGAATGAAAGGCTTGATTATAGAAACCTAATTTCTGCATAATATGAATTATTAAACGAATAATCATGCCTTAGAGGAATAATGGATTTCAAAAGCCTGCATTGTTTTGCCGAACTCATCCGCCTGCAAAGTTTTTCGGCCACGGCTTCCGCGTTGAATTTGACGCAGCCGACGGTCAGCAAAATCATCCAGTCTTTGGAAGAAGAATTGGGCGTGCCGCTTTTGTGCAGAGAAAACGGACGCAAAAAGCGGCAGGTGCAGCCGACCGCAATCGGCGAAGAAGTCTATCGCCATGCGTTAAACCTTTTACACGAACGCGATTTGCTGCTGGCCCGCGTTGACGATTACCGCCATGTCAAAAGCGGGACGCTGCGTTTGGGTTTGGCCTTGTTCGGCAGCGATTTGCTCAGTCATGCGCTGTTTGATTTCCACCAAAAATGGCCGGACATAGAATTGTCGTTTTTGGAACAAGGTTCGCTCGCCATCGAGCAATCCCTGCGCAACAACGAACTCGATGCCGGGCAGCTGCTCGCGCCGGTTCACGAAGACTTCGACAGCATCACGTTGTGCGACTATCCGCTGGTGGTCTTGATGCCGAAAAATCGGGCGAGACACGATGCGCTGACGCTCAAAAGCCTGCAACACGAGCCCTTCATCCTTTTTGGTGCAGGCTTTTCCCTCAACGAAACCATTCAGACGGCCTGCCGCAATCAAGGTTTTACGCCCAACGTTGTCTGCCGTACCGGACAATGGAATTTGGTCGCCGACATGGTGGCGCACAATATGGGCATTGCCTTGTTACCCGAATACTATGCCCGAAAAATCAATCCCGATGTCTTTGCCGCCATTCCTTTGGTCGAACCCGAAATCCGCTGGCAGCTCACCATGGCATGGAAGAAACACCAACGCCCGACGCCGGCCTTAAGGGCTTGGTTGGACGTGGTCAGGGAAGCGTTCGGCAGGCGAAACAAATAAAATCAAATCATCAGGCCGTCTGAAAAAAAAGGGTGTCGTTATCACCCGCTTTCAGACGGCCTTTCCCGTTAAAAATGGTAAAACGGCCTAAAAAAGAGTAGAATATGCACCGTTTACAACTCTGCGCCTCTCAGCAGGCTCGAATTATGGACCTTCCCAGTTCGCCTTTGAACTTCCCATCAGACACACAACAACCATAATCATCCCGCCGAAATGCCTCCCCGCGTCCGGCGGGCGGAGCATTTATGAGCATCGAACAAACCCCTCCGAATCTCGACCATACCCCCGACAATGAAGCGGTGGAAGACCGCATTTCTGACGATCGCATCTCTGACGATATCGACCGCATCCACGCCTTATGCGAAATCCTCGAGCCGTCCTTTGAACAAATCGAAGCAGGCGTGCCGATTGAAGACGAAAGCCTGCGTGACAAGTTCACCGAGCTGACCGTCCTCTTGGCCGAGTTGCACCCTGCCGACGTGGCCGCCGTCTTGGAATCCCTGCCGCCGCGCGAGCGTAACATCGTCTGGCTTTTGGTCGCCCCTGAAGACGACGGCGAAGTCTTGCTGGAAGTATCCGACGCCGTACGCGAAACGCTGATCGAGTCCATGGACAAAGACGAGCTGTTGGCCGCCGTCGATGATTTGGACGCAGACGAATTGGCAGAACTGGCAGACGACCTGCCGCACCAAGTGGTGTACGAAGCGCTGCAAACGCGTGATGAAGAAGAACGCGAGCAGGTCAAAGCGGCGATGTCTTACGAAGATAACCAAGTCGGCGCGATTATGGACTTTGAATTGGTCAGCATCCGCGCCGATGTGGCGTGTGAAGTCGTGTTGCGCTACTTGCGCCGTTTCGACAGCCTGCCCGACCATACCGACAAGATTTTCGTGGTTGATGAAAACGACGTGTTGCAAGGCGTGCTGCCCATCCGCAAACTCTTGGTCGCCGACCCCGAAGACATGGTGGCGGACGTGATGGCCACCGATGTCGTGCGCTTCCGTCCCGAAGACGACGTGGAAGAAGCGGCACAGGCGTTTGAACGTTATGACTTGGTCACCGCGCCGGTTGTCGATGAAAACAAAAAGCTGATCGGCAGGATCACCATTGACGAAATGGTGGACGTGATCCGTGAAGAATCCGAAGCCGACATGTTTAACATGGCCGGTTTGCAAGAAGAAGAGGACTTGTTCGCCCCGATTTGGGACTCGGTGAAAAACCGCTGGATGTGGCTTGCCATCAACCTGTGTACCGCCTTTATCGCCAGCCGCGTAATTGGCGCATTTGAAGGCAGTATCGAGAAAATCGTCGCACTGGCTGCGCTGATGCCCATCGTCGCCGGCATCGGCGGCAACTCCGGCAACCAAACCATCACCATGATCGTCCGCGCCATGGCAATGGGACAAATGACCAGTACGCAGGCAGGCCGCCTGCTGAAAAAAGAAGTCGGCGTCGCCCTCGTCAACGGCATTATTTGGGGCACGGTAATGGGCGTGATTTCATGGCTGCTCTACGGCAACATCGGCATTGGTTTGGTCATGGTGGCCGCGATGACCTTGAACCTTTTGCTGGCCGCGACCGTCGGCGTCCTCATTCCCGTCATGATGGACAAAGCCGGACGCGACCCGGCATTGGGCAGCTCGGTGCTGATTACCGCGGTTACCGACTCCGGCGGCTTCCTGATTTTCTTGGGATTAGCAACCATGTTCCTGTTGTAATAGGAAAAAAAAGACGTGTTCGATACGTCCTTTTCAAACCGTTTAAAAGGCCGTCTGAAATTTCAATTTTCAGACGGCCTTTGCTGTTTTTTAAAGCTTTACATCATGAGGGCGTTTAGTTTTGGGGCTGACGTAGATTAGCCCCTTGTTTAAAGCGAAGTCAGAAAAGTCAGAAATCCCAATATCACGCCGACTGCGTTGGGTATAATCAGAATCCAGTCTTTCCGGGGTTCTTTGCTCCAACCGTACAAAACCCAAATCAGACAGGATACTGCTGCAAACAGGGGTTGCCACGGCTGCGCCTTTGCCCCTTGCATATTGGCGATAATTTGGGGGATATAGGCGACAAATACGAAAATACCTATTGCCGCTCCTATGCTGCCGACAACGGTATTGAATTTTGCTTTGCTTATCATGCTGGTAAGTCTCCTTTTAATATGAAAATCGAGGCGGTAGATAATATGGGCAGGCTGACTCAGCCGAGGGAACAGCCGCAGCCGCAATGATGTTCGTGGCCTTGGCCATGTTCGTCCGAATCTTCGGCAAGCAGGGCTTCGTAGTCGCCGCTTTCAATCAGGCTGACCAGTTCTGCCGGACTTTCCGCGCCTTCTACCTAGTCGCAGGATAAATAACTCTATTCTACCGCAAAATATGTATGTCATCATCCATCATTTGGCCTTGGCTGCCGATGAGGTTTTCGAGGGCTCTGTCGAGCTGGACGAAAGCTATTTCGGCGGACAGCGTAAAGGCAGACGTGGTCGAGGTGCGGCAGGAAAAGTGGTTGTCTTCGGCATTCTGAAACGCAACGGACGGGTCTATACCGTTGTGGTGGATAATGCCAAGTCTGAAACGTTATTCCCTGTCATCAAAAAGAAAATCATGCCGGACAGCATTGTTTACACGGATAGCCTGAGCAGCTATGATAAGTTGGACGTGAGCGGTTTTATCCATTACCGCATCAACCATTCCAAGGAATTTGTCGACCGTCAGAACCACATTAACGGCATTGAGAATTTTTGGAATCAGGCAAAACGTTTCTTGCGAAAATACAACGGAATCGATCGCAAATCTTTCCCGCTGTTCTTGAAAGAATGCGAATTTCGATTTAACTTCGGCACACCGTCTCAACAGCTTAAAATCCTGCGAGATTGGTGTGGAATTTAGGGCTAATCTACGTCAGCCCCTTAGTTTTTGATGACGTTTACGGCGTAATGGGCAGTAGTGTTACGGCGGGCTTGGGCGCGCATCATATAGACCTGCACTTTATATTTGCCCGATTGGGTAGCGATACCGTCAAATTTATCGCCTTGTGCCGAACCGTTAAATACGGCTTCATCGTCTTTGGGTGCCCATACGTTGAAATAGGCGTTAGGGCTGCCGGTTTTACTGATGCGCAGGCGGTCGCCCTTGCGTACGGAGAACAAATGCTCGGCGGTTTGATAGCCGGTGATTTTGCCGGAAAAACGCTGCTTGGTTTGTTTGTGTGCCGAAGCTGGTTTTGAAGCTTCCGCTTTAGGCGTGGCGGCATTTGAATAAGTGGTAAACAGTAAGGGAAGGGCGGCTAACAAGAGAAATTTTTTTCATGGGTTGGGTCTCCGAATGTGGGGCGCCAATATGGCACTCATTTTGATAACCCATCAGTATGTTCATATTTTTATAAAGCCAAAGCCGAATAGGGCAATATTCATTTTTTCAATCAGGCCGTCTGAAAACAAATATTATTCAGACGGCCTTTTCTGATAATATAACAACGAATTATTCCTTTCGGAGCCGTTATGACCTTCCCGCCACTCAAATCTCCCCTGAAATTTTACGCCGTTGTTCCCACTGCTGACTGGGTCGAGCGCATGGTCAAAGCAGGTGCCGACACGGTGCAACTGCGCTGTAAAATCCTGCATGGCGACGAGTTGAAACGCGAAATCGAACGTTGCGTCGTAGTCTGTCAAAACAGTGCAACCCAGCTTTTCATCAACGACCACTGGCGCGAAGCGATTGCCGCAGGTGCATACGGCGTGCATCTCGGGCAGGAAGACATGGACACTGCCGACCTAGCCGCGATTGAAGCTGCCGGTTTGCGCTTGGGCTTGAGTACGCACTCTGTTGCCGAACTCGATCGCGCCTTGTCCGTACAACCTAGCTACGTCGCCAGCGGCGCGATTTTTCCGACCACGACCAAACAAATGCCCACCGCCCCGCAAGGCTTGGAGAAACTGCGCGAATATGTGAAACAGGCTCGCGGCATACCCGTCGTCGCCATCGGCGGCATCGATTTGAACAACGCTGAAGATGTACTTGCCACCGGCGTTTCCTCCCTCGCCGTCGTCCGCGCCGTTACCGAAGCGGAAAATCCCGAAGCCGTGGTTAAAGCGTTTCAGGCTTTGTGGGATGAATAAGGCCGTCTGAAAATAAGAAGTCTGACAAGAGGAGCAGCATTATGAAGATTATATTAAACAATGAAGCCATCACATTAAACGGCACAACCGTTGCCGACCTTATCGCCCAAACCGCGCCGCAGAAACCGTTTGCCGTTGCCGTCAATACCCAGTTTGTCGCCAAAGGCGCGTATGCGGAAACGGTTTTAAACGAAAACGACAAAGTGGACATTGTGCGCCCCGTAGTCGGCGGATAAGCGGTTTTACTGCGTGTATAGCTGCGCTATTGGTTTAATGCTGAGAAAAGGAAAAGAAATGTTTATCGTATCGTTGGAATATATTAAAGACTTGGCTGCGGTTGAAACCTACCTGTCCGAGCATATTGCGTATCTTGAACGGTATTATCAAGCAGGTGTATTTGT